>JBBDVD010000040.1:0-1122 GCA_040903565.1 Minisyncoccota bacterium | reverse complement strand
AGTCTTAAAGACCTAAGTTCGATGAGAGGTGGCTTGCCATCTTGAGAACCAATGGGCGATGGCCGCATTAATTGCGGGCGCGAGCCCGTGATTAATGCGGCTTTTTTAGAGGCTGTTCAAGATCTCATCGAGGTCCTAAGTGTCCAAAAATATGAGCGAAAGATGATCTGGAGTCTGATTTGAACTGGTGTTCAAGGAAGACGAAGAGAAATCTTGCAGCCATATTTTTGGACACGGCGACCCGAAACAAATCTTCATTACTACGTTTGTGGTGAGATCTTGAACAGTCTCTTGTCTCCCGGTCAAAGACAGTCTCCTTATCATCGATGATAAGGAGAACATTATTGGCTAACCTAGAAAAACTGATGAAGTTTATATTAGGTACAAAGGACCGCATGACTCAGGTCTTCGACGAGAAGGGGGTTTGCTACCCAGTGACCATCCTTCGCGTTTCTCCACTCACTGTCACAGCTGTGAAGTCATCCGACAAGGATGGTTACGACGCTGTACAGGTAGCTGGCGGCGAACAAAAAGAGTCTCGTCTTGGTAAGGCCGACCTAGGTCACCAAGGTGGAAATGTCCGCTACGTGAAGGAATTCCGAGCTCGCGCTTCCCAAGGAGAGAAAATCGAGAACGTAGAGGTAGGTAACACTATCGACGCTTCTGTCTTTGCTCCGGGTGACACCGTTACCATTTCAGCTATTTCGAAAGGTAAAGGTTTCCAAGGTGTAGTTAAGCGTCATGGATTCCATGGCGACATGGCTTCTCACGGACGCAAGCACTCTCTTCGAACTCCGGGTTCTATTGGCGGCGGCGGTCGCGCCGGCGGTCGTGTTATCAAAGGTATGCGCATGGCCGGCCGTATGGGTGGTGATCGCATTACCGTCAAGAATCTATCCATCGTGCAGGTGAATGCTGCCGAAAACATTATCCTCGTTAAGGGAGCTATTCCTGGTCGAAAGGGGACTTTAGTAGAAGTAAGGACAGCGTCGAGCGTATAGCGTCGAGCGTTGAGGGTGGCAGCGAAGCTGCCACCTGAAACTAAACGCTAAAAGCTAAAAGCTAAGATATGAAAGCACAAGTATTTAAACAAGATGGTGGCAAAGGCTCTGAAATCACTTT
>JBBDVD010000039.1:2239-5260 GCA_040903565.1 Minisyncoccota bacterium | reverse complement strand
CACCCGCACAGCCCTAACGGAGAAACCTCTAGTTTCTCCCCCCAAATAACAAATAATGGAATCAAACAATACGCGACGTTTTACTAGTCGCCGAAATACTAATTACTCCTCGACCAAAAGTCGCGGACCCTCTTCATATGCTCGAAGCGGCGGACGAAGTTCTGGGAGCCACGCTGGCCGTAGCAGCTCAAGTCGTCCACCTTTTCGTAATAAATCCGCCGCTCCCCGCAAAGGTGGCCGTGTGATGCCAACCTTCGATCCAACTCAGTTTATCAATAAAAATCCGGTTGAAACCAAGGAGGTGATCTACACTCCAAAACACCAATTCAACGACTTTGACATCGACGGTCGTCTAAAGACCACTGTCGCTTCGATGGGTCTAAAAATCCCCTCACCGATTCAGGATCAGGCTATCCCAGAAATATTGAAAGGCCGCGATATCGTTGGTCTGGCCGAGACCGGCACGGGCAAAACTGCTGCCTTCTTGATCCCACTTATTGAGCTCAAGAAAAAAGATACCAAGTCAGTCACTCTTATCCTTACCCCGACTCGTGAATTGGCCATCCAGGTTGACTCTGAGCTCAAGAAGCTTTCACACAACTTCCGATTTTACTCCACAGTTTGTGTGGGCGGAATGAATATTGGCCCGCAAATCCGCGGACTACGCCGACCAAATCAATTCATCATTGGTACCCCGGGACGTATCAAAGATCTGATGGAGCGTGGAGTTTTGCCCAACAAAGACATCAACTCTATTGTCCTCGACGAGGCCGACCGCATGCTCGACATGGGTTTCATCAATGACATGAAGGAAATTCTGGGTGCTTTGCCGGAGGAGCGTCATACACTTTTCTTCTCAGCGACTATGGACGAGAAAACCAAACTTCTTATACATCAGTTTATGAAGGATCCGATCATCATTTCTGTTAAGAAAAAGGATGTGACTGATAGCATCTTGCAGGACGTCGTGCCTTACACTCACGCTCATAAGTTTGACACTTTAGTTGAACTCTTGAAGCAAGAGGAGTTTGCGCGAGTACTCGTCTTTGGCGCCATGAAGCATAGCGTCGAAAAGCTGGGCAAGGAATTGACTGCCGCCGGTATCAAGAGTGAATCAATCCACGGCAACAAAAACCACAGCCAGCGTCAACACGCTTTGAATCGTTTTAAGAGCGGACAAGTGCAGGTCTTGGTAGCCACCGACGTGGCCGCCCGCGGTATCCACGTCGACAGCATCACCCACGTCATCAACTACGACCTACCGAATACTTTTGAGGATTACGTTCACCGCATCGGCCGCACCGGTCGCGGAGTCAAGGCCGGCAAAGCTCTGACCTTCATCCAGAGCTAAAAGCCCCACCTCAAAAAATAGTAAGCAAAAAGTTATACACAATCCGACCCTTTACAGGCGGATTTTGTTATTTTAGGGAGTAAAATGTAATTAGCACACAACAACTTATTAGTTAATTCAATGTTATTTATGGAAAGTATCACAATTTTCCTCGCTCAACTATGGGGTCCGGCCTTACTCGCCATGGGTGTAGGCATTTTTGTTAGCAAAGGTTATTATACCAAAATTTACCGCGACATCGAGAAGGAACCCTTGGCTTTGTTGCTTTTTGGTTTTGTCGGCGTAGCCGCGGGTATCGCTCACATCCAAGCTCACAATGTTTGGAGCAACCTACCGGAAATTATCGTTAGTCTTTTAGGTTGGATACTCTTAGCTAAAGCTTTCGTATTCCTTATCAAACCAAAATTGGCTGATGAATGGGGAAATCGCGTAGGGAACGCGAAAATGATACCGACAGCTACGGCAGTAGCCGTGGTTATCGGCGGTTACCTCACTTGGGTGGGGTACTTTATGATGTAGTAAAACTAAAAACGCTCGCACCTCGGAAGCAGTGCGAACGTTTTTATGTACCCTAGTAAAATCCGGGGCTTCCTTGCGGAGCCTGAAAAGTGCAGTATTCGCTACCGTAAGAGAACCGGTATCTGACTTGGCCATTTTGGGTACTTATAGTATCTATGCGACAAGGATTACCAGATTGCTCTCCCTCATTTTCATCAAGCATATAGACAGAACCCCAAGGATCAAGGAGAATTTGATCTAAGCTATTAAAAGTTCCAGAGGCGGCAGAGATGCGTTGCAACGCGACTCTGAACCGACCTTCCGCGTCACCAACTCCTCCACCCCAAGTCCATCCTGAGAGCGTAATGTCTTTGAGGTACATCTTTCCACCCATGGCTCTAGCGGCATCGACCGCTTTGGCTATCTGAATAATCTCTGACTTAGCGGCACTTACTCTAGCCTTATCTCGAGAGGCTTCCATTGAGGTCATCACAATAGCTGCTAAGATTCCAATGATGGCTATGACAACCAATAACTCGATCAGCGTGAATCCTTTCTTAAAATTATACATAACTAAAGTCAACCAAACTAGACAGCAATAGACAAATGTTTTTTGGGGACAGCTCGATATACATCAATGTTTGCAAGTGCCGCGCACGGTAATCTCTATCGAGTCGGCATTGAAATCTTTAAGCCCTAGAAGCTCTTTAATCTCGCCTTCGGGCGCGGTGAAATGAATAATGCGGTCACAATCAGTACAGACGGCGTGATGGTGAATTTCTTCGGCATACTCATAGAGAGCTTCTTCACTACCTAGATTAAGCTTTTTTACCACCCCATCTTCGACAAATAACTCTAGGTTGCGATAGATGGTGGTGATGTCCATCTCTGGCATTTTTTTATGAAGTGAAGCCACCGAAAGCGCGCCATGACAACGCTTTAGTGTCTCCAGTATTTTCTCCCTTTTTTGACTATTTCTCCTCGCCATATTGAATAATTTAACATAAAAAATAAAAAGCAGGGCGGCCGAAGGGCGCCCCGTTTTGTACTTACCAATCTATTAGCTATCTTTAATGATAACTAAAAACTACTTCCCCATCTCGCGAAGAATGCGAACGCGGTCGGCAGCCGGTGGATGAGTCTGAAACATATTCGATATCTTCTGCCCCAAG
>JBBDVD010000039.1:0-2139 GCA_040903565.1 Minisyncoccota bacterium | reverse complement strand
GCGGTCGGCAGCCGGTGGATGAGTCTGAAACATATTCGATATCTTCTGCCCCAAGGTTCTCTTTTCGTTACCAAATGGGTCAGCAATAAATAGGTGGGCAGTGGCGTTGTTGGCTCGCTGCATCGGGCGGGAATACGCCGAGATTTTTTCAAGGGCCGAAGCTAAGCCTTCAGGGTAGCGAGTGAGGAGAGCCCCGGAAGCATCAGCCAAGTACTCTCGCTTTCGAGAGATAGCTAATTTGATCATTTGCGCCGCAATCGGAGCGAGAATAATGCCGACAATACCAAGTACCAAAAGAATCAGGCCGGCTTTACCGTCCCTATCTCCCCCTCCCCACAACATCGAACGCATCAACAGGTCAGCCACAATAGCGACAAAGCCAGCTAAGACGACCGCTACGGTCGAAACCAACATATCGCGATTGCCGACATGTCCCAATTCATGAGCCATCACACCCTCAAGTTCAGTACGATCGAGAATAGAGAGAAGTCCGGTAGTCGCGGCCACTACTGCGTTCTCAGGATTGCGACCGGTAGCAAAAGCGTTTGGCGCTGGATCATTTACCACATACACCTTAGGCATTGGTAGCCCAGCAGTAATAGAAAGATTTTCAACCACCTGAATCAGTTCACGATGTTCATTTGAATTAGCTGGCTTGGCACCGGTCATCTTAACCACCAACTTGTCACTCCACCAATAGCTAGCTACATTCATCACTAAGGCAAAAGCGATAGCGACATACATTATCAGAGGGTTACCAAAGTACCAGTTGAGAAAATAACCAATGGCGATAACCAGGACGAAGAAGCCGGTCATCAAATACCAAGTCTTTCTTACATTCGCGTCTTTTTGAGTATAAATTGTTGCCATAGTTAGTTCTTAGTTCTTAGTTCTTAGTTTTTAGCTTTTAGCTACAGTACTAATAAACTTGTTAAGCATTTTACGAATTTCAGTCAATAATGTAATCAAGGTCTCTTTATCGCCGTTATTCATCATACCTAAGCGATTGGATAATAAAATTTGCGTCTCCAATTCTGCACTTGAACCATAGGCGATTCTCAAAAAGTGACCGAATTCACCATTTGTCTTTCTGTCATGACCTTCGGAAATATTGGAGGGAATAGAAACGGCAGAACGTCTCATTTGACTGGTGAGATTGAACTTTTCAGCATCAGAAAATTTATTAGTTACCTCATATACTTTCTCGACTATAGTCATAGCTTTCTGCCATACAATTAATTCTTGGTGAGAATTCATTTCTAAGAGCTAGGTGCTAAGAGCTAAAAACTAACTCTTACTGGCTCCTTAGCTGCCTGTTCATCCTCGCCAAGTTCGAAGTATTCGCGCTCTTTGAAGTTGAAGATGTTTCCGATGATGTTGCTTGGGAATGACTGAAGGGCGATAGCCAAATCTCGCACATTGCCGTTGTAGAAGCGGCGAGCGGCCTGGATTTTGTTCTCAGTGTCAGTTAGTTCACGTTGCAACTCAACGAAGTTGGTACTAGCCTTTAGATCAGGATAATTTTCCGCAATCGCTAACAGCTTTCCAAGAGAGTTAGTCAAAGCGCCCTCGGCGGCGGCCATGGCCTGAATTTGTTCAGGAGTGATGTTAGTTGGATCAACGTGGACCTGGGTAGCCGTCGCCCGAGCTGCGGTGACTTCTTCAAAAGTTCCGCGCTCATGAGCCGCATAGCCCTTAACGGTCTCAATAAGGTTTGGAATCAAGTCGTAGCGCCGCTTGAGTTGAACATCAATATCGGCCCAAGCTTCTTTAGCACGCTGAGTAAGGGTGACGAAGTGGTTGTAGGCCAAAATAGCCCAAAGTACAACTGCGCCAGCGGCAACTAAAGCGATAATAGTAAAAGTATTCATAGTTTCCCAATTTATCTAATTTAATATGCCAATAATTTTAACATGAGTTGGCCCCGATTTTTACAACCCTTTCCTAGATTGACATGGACTTATTGATATTGTATATTAGTAAAGGAATTAAGTCTTCCCCAAGCGAGAGGAGTTACCTTCAAATGAACATTTTGGTGATAGAGAGCAACGAGAAGACGGCGACGAAAGTCGTCGACGGCCTCACAGAGATCTTCAATGATCCAGAGATCGGGATCGTCACTTCCGGCGATCTGAGTAG
>JBBDVD010000038.1:3415-5288 GCA_040903565.1 Minisyncoccota bacterium | reverse complement strand
AGCAGGCTAAGAATACCTATCAGGAGGTCTACTAACTCGGCAAAATTTCTGGGGGCGTTAGACATATTTAGGTTCTGAAGGCATCAACGGTACCTTGGATTACTTCAAGTATAACCCAAGCACCTAGAATTAAGACGCCACCAATAACAGCATAGAGTATGGCTTGGTGAGCCTTACCAATCTCCCCGGGATTACCTCTAGCCATCACATACTTAAAGCCGGCATAAATAATCATAAAGACAATCAATGGTACGGCAAAAATCATGATTACTTCCAGAATATCTTGAAGGAAACCCATGAGAGTTTGGTTGCCGAGAGGGTTGTTGAGAGTAAGAGCGCCACCTCCTTCAGATGGAGCAGGCCCCATGGTTCCACCAGAGCTAGGGGGAGGGCCCATCTGAGCCAAAATATGTCCTGGCAGTAATATACCAGCGAGTATGACGGGGATCAGAATAAATTTGTCTTTCATAAAATCTCGTATCAAAAAGCTAATTCTAATCTTCGGACGGTGTCTACGGCGGAAGTCATAACCCGGCTGCGACCCGATAGAACTTCTTCCACCATCTGCCGGAATATTTCGGTACTGCTATCCGGCTTCGGGTCTAGCCAGCCTCGAGCAATTAAGGCTTGGTTGTAAACTGTCTGCAAAGTAGGGTTTTCTGCCAAAGCGGACACGGAAGATCTATACGCAGGCGCCATACCCAATTGATTAGCCACCAGAGAACTTGGTTCGACTCCTGCTAGAGATAGGATGGCTCCGTAGGCTCCTGATTGATTTTGGCCGGCCCGCACGAGCGCGAAGCCGTAGAACTTACCGTAAACTCTTTTAGTGGTAGCTCCGGTTCCTTGCGGGATGGCAGTAGCGTCAAAATTAAGGTTAGGGTTCTGGTTCCTAATTCGACTTGCTTCGCTGCCGAAGCCAAAGTAGATAGCCAATCTCTCGCCGGCGAAAGCGTTGAAGTCATCTTGGAAACTTCTATTCCAAGAATAAAGAGGACTAGCCGGGTTGCTAAACTCTACATAAAATTGCAGGGCTGAAGTAAGCGGTCGGTGACTTGCGTCAGTGGCGGAAGTATCGAGAGCCACCACGTAGCGAGTCTGATTTTCTTCTATCATCCGACTTCCTGATTGTAGCAGTAACGTCAGGAGCATCGACTTAGCATTGATGACATTGCTATATTCACCAAAAGCGACCGTGGCCTGCAAGATATTGCGAGTAGCGTCGCGCAAAGTGATTTGCTCTACCGCGGCCGTAAGCGATTCCCAGGTGGCGGGCGGTAGGGCCAGGCCTCCGGCGGCCAAGATGTCACGATTCCAATACATTATGAGTGGATCAACAGCAAAGGGAACGGCGTAGAGGCCGTCAGAACGAGCGAATATCTCAAAACCATCGACGTAGTTGTCGCGTAAGGTACGCTGAGGGAAAATATTATATGGAATAGGCTGGAGCTTAGTGCGTAATGACACCAAATTTTCGTGTTGGAGGAGAATGGCGTCGGGAGGATTTCCCTCAGCGATAGCGTCGACCAAGTTGGTCTCGAAAGTACGCGCGTCTTGTTGAACATACTTGACTACCGAAAGGTCTTTATCATTCTTGGACGTTTCTCGTAAAGCATTAGTGAAGGCTTCTTTGTCGAGAGTACCCCAGATAGTGACACTGCTTCCGTATGGATTGGATCCTCCGCCGGTAAAACCTTGAAACGAAGCCAACACAAACAAACTAACCAGAGCAATAAGCGCAAATGCTATCAATAATCCTATCTGAAAGGGCCGCATATTTTCCATTGAATATAAGTATAAGGTGAAATCGAAAAGTTGGAAGTGGTGGAAGTGGATTGGGAGTTAGAAAGTAGAGAGTAGTAGGTAGTAGGCG
>JBBDVD010000038.1:0-3370 GCA_040903565.1 Minisyncoccota bacterium | reverse complement strand
CCCCGCCCTTCGCCCACTACTACTCACTAATTTCTACTTACTACTTTCTAATTATTAGGCTTTCCGAAAAGCCAAACCGTAATGATGGTCACCAGCATCGAAAGATCGCTCAAAAGTGAGCCCAAGACTCTCAGCTAAAGCTTTGGCTTCACTCTCTGTTAAAACGTCATTCGGTTGAGGACCTAGACCTCCCCATGATTCCGACCAGTCAATGATAAAAAGTTTTCCTCCGCTCCTTAGAGTACGTGAGATTTCTCTCAACGCTGTCTCGCGCTCTTCCATTTGAAAAAGAGTATTGACTATCACGGCCGCGTCTAAAACTCCATCTTCTATTTTCGTGCCCCCAGATTCTTCGACATCTCCCCACACCACTTCCATATTGGTGAAGTTTTCCCGCTTAACTCTATCGTTCAGCGTATCCACTAAATTCTTTTGAATTTCAGAAGCGTAGACTCGTCCTTCGTGACCAACCAACCGCGAGAGTACGGCCGAGAAATTGCCTGCGCCGGCGCCAAAATCGCCAACTTTATCTCCGGTTCGCAAATGAAAATGGGAGGCTACTATTTCGGGAGAGATGAAACGATCTGTAGACATAATATGTTTATTATAAACTATTAACGAACCGGAACGTTAGGAACCGGGAGATAACGAGTGTCTCTTCTTATCTCTACGTCAGAATCACTGGTCGGAGTCGGCGGCGAAAAGAAGCTGCTGGCAGAAATCCAGCCTAGAATAAGCACGAAAACATGAGCTATCATAGCAATCAAAAACCAGCCAATAGATTTCAAAAACAATTCTCGCCCATGTTGCATACGCTCTTCGTCGCCGCCTTTGCCAATTATAAAATACTCGACTATGGCATAAACGAAGTAGAAGAGCCCAATGGAAAACAAAAAAGGAACCAGATAATTCTGCAGGAAAATATAAATCATCAGCATGAAATCTGTCATGAGAAAAGTATATCAGTTCGTAGACAAAAATAAATCAAAATGTAAATCTCAAAAATCAAAATGACAATGTAAAATTTAAAATTAAGCCATTCGCGTCAGTGGCAACAATTTTAAATTTTGCATTGAAATTTTACATTTTGACTGAAGATTTTTATTTCCGGATGACGTCGTGGACTGAACCTTTAAAAACATATCTTAAAACTTTCATAAATTGGATGCAGTTACGCCAGTTGGAGGAGTTTTAGTGAAGGAGGCGTAGATTTACTACGATGACTGAAATAAAACTCTGAAACTGGTGTGAATGCGCCGATTTTGGAAGTTTTAACTAGAAGGTGACAATGGATGCAATAGCATCACCCTCGCGCAACCTCATTATCTTCACACCCTGAGTATCGCGCCCTAAGAGCGGCACATCCCGCAAAGACATCTTGATCACCTGTCCTTTGCGACTCATCACCACCAACTCCCCTTCTTCCTTATCTTCTTTATTGAGGACCGCACCACCGATTACGTTACCGGTCTTAGAGGTAACCTTCGCGGTTTTGATACCGCTACCACCACGCTTTTGCACTTTATATTCCTTAGCAGAAGTTGTCTTACCGAACCCCTTCTCCATCACCACCAATATTTCTTTATCTTTATCTCCTTTGTCGAAGACGTCAGCTGCCACGATATGGTCGCCCTTTTTAAGCTTCATCGCCGACACGCCGGCTGCTGTTCTACCCATCTGCCTCACGTCACTTTCTTTGAAGCGTATCTGCTGGCCGGTGTGAGTTATAAGAGAAACTTCATCGCCCGCGCCGACGAATCTGGCTGCTATCAAAGCATCATCTGCGTGGAGATTTATGGCAATCAGACCGCTGCGTCTAACGTCTTTAAAAGCACTGGCGGCTGACTTCTTCGCGACACCATTTTTAGTCACCATCAAAAGTCCCCAGTCTCCTTCCCATTCTCCCTTGCGCACAGCCAATACCGAAGTCACTTTCTCTTCAGCCGTGAGGGAAAGGAAATTCATAATCGACTTACCTTTGGTGGCCCGACGACCTTCCGGAATCTCATACATCTTAGATTGGTATACCTTTCCTTGATCGGTAAAGAAGAGCAGGTCACTATGGCTCGAAGTGGTGAGGAGGGTGGTGACCACGTCTTCTTCTTTGGTGTTTAAGTCAACCACGCCAACTCCGCCGCGCTTTTGCGTGCGATACTCAGCCGGGTTGGTGCGTTTAATGTAGCCGCCGCGAGTCAAGACGAGCACGCTCTCTTCGTCGGCCACCAAGTCTTCAGCGGAAAGATTCTTGACGCCGCCTTTGACTATCTTGGTGCGGCGATCATCTCCATATTTGTCAGCGATATCCAAAAGTTCTTTTTTGACCACCGACATCATTTTTTTGACGCTCTTCAAAATAGCTTCGAGTTCAGCGATGAGCTTCTGTACCTCGGCCAGTTCCTCTTCGATTTTTTTACGCTCAAGTCCGGCTAGCTTCTGCAAGCGCATATCGAGAATTGCTTGAGCTTGGACGGTAGAGAATTTGAATTTTGTCATCAAGCCTTGATGCGCGGTCGGCACGTCTTTGGAGGCGCGAATGAGTTTGATTATCTCGTCAATATGGTCGAGGGCTTTTTTGAGGCCGAGTAAGATATGCTCACGATCTTTAGCTTTTCGTAAATCATATTCAGCTCGGCGGCGGACAACCTCCTGACGATGCTTCACGTATTCCTCCAGAATGGTTTTAAGCGAAAGAGTCTGTGGTACGCCGTCAACCAAGGCCACCATATTGTAGTGGAAAGTACTTTCAAGCTCGGTGTGTTTGTAGAGTTTGTTTAAAACAGTCTGCGGGTTGCCGGTATTTTTAAGTTCAATCACAACTCGAATATCGGCGGTCGATTCGTCGCGCATTTCTTTAATACCTTCAATTCTTTTTTCACGCACCAGGTTGGCAATCTTCTCCAACATGTCAGCCTTGTTGACGCGATAAGGAATAGAAGTGATGATGATGGCAAAGTTACCTTTTTTGTCTTCAACTATCTCTGCCTCTCCTCTCACTACTACGCCACCCTTACCACTAGCGTAAGCGTGAGCGATATCTTTTTGATCGAAAGCTACAGCTCCCAAAGGAAAGTCTGGACCTTTGACAAATTTGAGTAGGTCATCGGTGGAGGCATCTGGATTGTCTATCAAATAAGCAATAGCGTCAGCTACTTCACGCAAATTATGTGGCGGGATGTTGGTAGCCATACCCACAGCAATACCCATGGTACCGGCCAGAAGCAGGTTTGGTGCAGCTGCTGGCAAGACCTCCGGTTCGCGCTTGGTGCCATCGAAGTTTGGTCGCCAATTGACCGTGTCTTTTTCGAGATCGCGCAGCATTTCTTCAGCTATCTTCGACATCTTAGCTTCGGTGTAACGATAGGCAGCCGCA
>JBBDVD010000037.1:0-5623 GCA_040903565.1 Minisyncoccota bacterium | reverse complement strand
TTTCTCATAATTATTCTATTTTTATAAAGGATGAAGCGGCGTCGGCCTCGCTCCACTTCACTCCCCCTTGGTCGAGTTTGAGATAGAGATTTGAAATAGCCAAGTAGAGGGCTTCGACATCGGCTTTGTAGCGACTCAACCGGGTCATAGCTGGCAAAGCGTCGTCAAAGATCCTTTGAAAAGCCCGCAAGTCGTTTAAAATAGCGGCGTAAACGTTGGTGAGTAATACGTGTTCTTTGATCAGGTTTGAAGGAACTTCTGTTGTCAGCATCGCGTTTAACATGCCTTCGTATGAGTCGATAGTCGGCTGAAGCTTCTTCAGAATGTTAGCGTCTCTTTGAGACATGGCTCGATTCAACACCATTATCTCATTCTCTGTCCCGGATGGTGGAGCATGCTCGAAAGTTATCTCAGCCACTCGATTGCCGTAACGGCGCAAGGCGTCGCGGTCGTTGCTGCTGATTATTCGTATGTCGTCCGCAGTATATTGTTCGTCTAAGCCGTCAGCTGCTAAGTGCGTGTAAAGATTATCAACTACGGACGTATTGGCTGAACTGTTTCCAGGCAACGATAAAGTCGCGAGTTCGATAGCCAATGATGCCGTCTTGGTCATGGTGGTGGATGTCGACGTGTCATCTAGGAAGATAGTGGAAATGTTGAGAGTATTTTGCCAATCCGGAATGCCGTCTCGATCGGCGTCGTCAACGGGAATAAAAACTCGCATCGGTTCCCTGGTAGTGCTTTCTGATACGGCGGCCTCTCGCTCTGGTTTTAAATGCACCAGAAGCAAAGCGCTCCCGACAAAGACCAGGCCAACCATCGTGGACACAATTATGCGGGGGTTTATTTTCATTCGCCTAGTATTAATAGTCTAATTATAACAGCCGTCCGGCTTTGCTGGGCCGCTGTTATCAACTTGTTGTTAATTACCTGTGTATAAGCTGGGCACAAGAAGTGGGTAACTTGTGGGCGAGGGTGGATAAGTTAAGGGTAGTCTCCTTCGCTCGCTAATCGTTTTTTGATATTTTCGCCAGTATCAAAGCTAGCTGCAACCACTTCTCCATCAGCACATCTTCAGCACGAACATTTTCCGGTAAATCGACTACATTTAACGCTTCCAGTACTTTCTCACGCTCGTATTTTTTGGATAAGTTTCCAACCAATTGCTTTCTTTTAGATCCAAATCCTAGGTGCAATATCTCGAAAAATTGGTCAGTGGACAGATTCTTAAAGTTGTTCTGGTTAATGTTGTGCACCGCTATAATGGCCGAATCTACCTTCGGCGGTGGAGTAAAATGTCCCCTGCTAACTGTCTTTACATAGCGAGGTGTGCCGAATGCTTGGATTGATAAAGATAGAAGGGACTCTTTTTCGCCGCGCGACAGCGCAGCTGTCGCGCGCTCTCCGGCCACCTTCTGTACCAAAAATACCAACAGCGAGGGCTGTATTTTTCCAGATATAAAAGTGCGGAAAAGTTGGCCGGTTAGATAATATGGAATGTTCGACACCATCTTGAAGGAGTGGTTAGAGAGCTTTAGGTCGGCTGTATCAAACCGTCGAACGTCCACATGCCAAATTTTAAGTTGGCCAGAACTTACTTCCCCCAAGAAGCGTTCCTTCAAAATTTCCACGGCGCGTAAGTCGGCTTCCAAAGCAACGACCTTTGCTCCGCTCTCTAGAAGCTCGGCGGTCAGAGCTCCGGTGCCGGGTCCAACCTCTACTATAATGTCACCCTCCTTTACTTCCCCGGCTTCGCATAACCAGCGCGGAACCATCGGGCTATTCAAAAAATGTTGCCCTAAAGATTTTTTAGTCTGAAACTTTTCTATCACTCCTTCAGCATACGTGATTTTAAAAAAATGAAAAACATCCACAGCCATCACCTTATAGCAACCGTCTCGCAGACCTCTCCAATCATCTCTCAACCAGCTCACGCCTCACAACCTTTTCGTAACGATTCCGCAAACCTTTAACAAATCAAAAACACCCCGATTCTCCTTATCATCGATGATAAGGAGAATCGGGGTGGTGGGAATAATGAGAAACAGATGCTTTAAATATGGATAGTCAGGAAGTCGTCGTCCCAGTCATCTAGAAGGCCTCCAGAGCGAGGCGTGGTAGAGTCGCCCCTCACTCTGCCTTCTATCTCAACCAATTCCTCGCTAATGTCGGATAGGAACGATGAAGGAAGATTCGTCCTCGTGGAACCAAATACCATTCTAGAGTTGGCGTAAGTTAGCCAAAGTTTTTTGCCGGCCCTGGTGATGGCTACGTAGAAAAGTCGACGTTCCTCTTCGTGGTCGACACCTCTATCGTCCAGGCGTTCGTGCGGGAAGAGTCCTTCCTCCAGTCCGCTGATAAAGACGTACGGGAATTCCAGACCCTTGGAGGCATGTACCGTCATTAGTCTAACGGCGTCTTTTTCTTCTTTCTCTTTTATTTCGTCTTGGTCGCTTTGCAAAGCCGCGTCTTCAAGCAAAGCCTCTACTCCCTCTTCCGGATCTAATTCATCATAACGAGTGGCGAGAGAAACCAGTTCGCGCAAGTTTTCCAGTCGTTCCAAATCTTCTTCCGTACCGCCTTTCTTTAAGTTGGTTTCAATGCCGGTACGAGTAATGATAAACTTTAGTGTCTCTGATAATTTCTTGGTCCGGGCTTCGTCAGCAATATCCGTCATCATCTGATCGAAGGCTTCAACCCTTTGCAGGGTCGCGCCGGCTATTTCTTCGCGCCGACCTTCCAGTATTTTCAAAACAGTGACTTTGCCGATACCGCGCACCGGGGAATTGATTATTCTAGCCAGGTCGGCATTGGAGCCCGGGTTTAAGGCGAGGCGCAAATATGACAAAACGTCCTTCACTTCCTTCCTTTCAAAAAATTTCACCCCCAACACTTGATACGGCACTTCGTAATTTATGAACGCTTCTTCCAACGCCCTTGATTGGAAGTTGGTACGGAACAATACCGCGATGTCGGAAGGACTGATACCTTTTTCTATTAAAGCGTTGGCATTCCGGGCAATGTAATCAGCCTCCTCCCCTCCCCCAAAGGCGGCAAATAAAGTTATCTTCTCGCCTTCTTCGTTATTGGTGAAAACATTTTTTTCTATCCGGTTTCTGTTTTTTGCGATCACCTTGTTTGAGACGTCGATAATATTTTTCGTACTGCGATAATTTTCTTCCAGCAGAATTGTTTTGGCGTTTGGAAAATGTGTTTCAAATTGCAAGACGTTTTTGATGTCTGCTCCTCGCCAAGAATAAATAGACTGGTCTATGTCTCCCACTACGCAAAGATTTTGTTGCTTGCCGGCCAGCAGGCGGGCTATTTCATACTGCACTTTGTTGGTGTCTTGGTATTCGTCGATGTGAATGTAGGGAAATCTTTTCTGTAAAATTTCCCTAACATCAAGATTTGATTTTACTAGGTTCAAGGTTTTTAAAAGTAGGTCGTCAAAGTCGAGTGCGTGTTCGGTCTGTAAACTTTTTTCATAATGTTCCCAGACTGCCACGGCCACCTTCTCCGGGTAACTGGAGGCCGCGTCTGCAAATTCGCTTCGGCTAAAAGCGTCGCCCTTAGCTTTGGAGATTATAGAAAGTATTTTTCCGGGTTCAAATTCTTTAGGGTTGTATCCGACAATTTCCAGCCCGGCCTTCACTGCCTTCTTACTGTCGCTTCGGTCGTAAATAGTGAAGTGTCGACGCAATCCGGCCGCTTCGTGGAATTCTCTAAGTAGGCGAACTCCAAAAGAGTGGAAGGTGGTGACGACCGGAGTGGAGTCCAAGGCAGCTCGATTGGATGGAGGAAACTTTCGCACCAGGTTCAATGTCCTCTCGCGCATTTCTCTGGCGGCTTTGTTGGTGAAAGTTACCGCCAAGATATTTTGGGGGGCTACACCTTTATGTATCAAGTGGACGATGCGATGGGTGATGGTTTTGGTTTTACCTGAGCCGGCACCGGCCAAGACCAGCAAGGGTCCTTCCGTTGTCAGTACTGCTTTACGTTGGTCGTTGTTTAGTCCGGCGAGGTAATCCATAGGGGCCTATTATATAGCAAGAAACTATCTAAAATCTCCACACAATCAGTTGGTTAAAGTCGTGTTGAGATTTTAGGTACTTACTAAGTACAAGACAATCACCGAGGGAAAAAATAGAAAATAAATAAAGAATAAGTCAATAGCTAAAAAAAGCCTGTGTTTAAAGCTTTCGTAGACCATCTTTGTCCGCAGTGGAAAAAGTGTAATACGTCAATTGCTCACATCTATAGCTCTAGTATCATAAAAGAGCTGGAGCAATTATTTTCTTGAAATTACCGTAGTGGAAGTTATGGCGGCGAGTCCTTAAACTGATTAAATTATAGAAACTACAGAACAAGATCCCGAAGGTCAAAAACCTCTTGATCGATTATTACAGGCCGCATATTCTTTTAAGGCCAAACTTCAACATCGTCGCCTCTGGAAGGTGGAAGTCGCTTTTCTGATGGTTGTCATTATTGTGCCAATAACCGTCCAGGCTGGAATGATGTCCAAGTTTGCCGGACTGTTAAGTAGCAACGAAGTAATCTACGAACGACAACTCAACAACACCCCGGCTAGCGATCTGAAATTGCTTACCGCCCGCACCAGTCCCGATACAAAAAGTCATCAGGGTGGAGGAGATATTATCGTCGGCGACAGTGCCCTGTTATCCGGCGGGCCTTTTAATGTTGATAGCGAATCGAGTGGCGTAAGTAATGGTGAGATTAGTATCCATGTAGTTCGTCCTTGTACGGAAGACAGTTGTGAAACCCTCTCTCACATAGCCGAAATGTACGGCGTGTCAGTCAATACCATCCTTTGGGCTAACGATATTGTTGATCCAAAATCAGTTCAGTCGGGAGATTCTCTCGTTATACTGCCCATTACCGGTATTCGTCATGTAGTTAAAAATCAGGAGACGCTTGCTTCTATTGCCAAGAAGTACGGAGCTGAAACCAAGGAGCAAATCGATGGCATGGTCAGCGACATGATAGCCTACAACCGCCTCGCTTCCTCGGAGGACATCAGTGTTGGCGCTACCGTGGTTGTACCAGGGGGCGTCATCCATACCGCTACTGTGGCTACTGCTCCGGCCAAGAGCAGTTCTCCGACCAGAAGCACTGGCGTTGCGGCTAGTAGCGCGGCTGGCTTTGTTCACCCTGCACCCGGAGCTATCCGTACTCAAGGTATTCACGGATATAACGCTGTTGACCTAGCTGCGGCCGTTGGCACTCCAATCCGCGCCGCCGCCGCCGGAGAGGTAATCGTTTCCAAGGTAGGTGGTTGGAATGGAGGTTATGGTAACTACATCGTAATCCGTCACGGAGGTGGCACTCAAACTCTTTACGCTCACAACTCCAGGAACGGAGTCTCGGTGGGAGACAGGGTGGATGCTGGTCAGACCATCGGAGCGGTTGGTAATTCGGGACAGTCTACCGGACCTCACCTCCACTTTGAAGTCCGCGGCACCAGCAATCCATTTTGAGCGAACTGCTACGTCACACTTCGGCGAAATAATATTCGCTGGAGTTCTGTCTCCCACTCATATTATTTTCCTCGTGTTCCTTGCATTTCATCTCAAAATGGATTGCTGGGAACCGCGAACCCATT
>JBBDVD010000036.1:0-5682 GCA_040903565.1 Minisyncoccota bacterium | reverse complement strand
TGGGCATTGGTCAAATTGTTTATCAAGGTTGATTTTCCGGCGTTGGGTAAACCGACTAAGCCGGCGTCTACCACCAGGCTGAGCTCTATCAAAAACTTACCCTCTTCACCTGGACGACCTTTGGTAGACTGCTCCGGAGAACGATTAACCGACGACTTAAAGTGCTCGTTACCAAGTCCTCCTTGACCACCCTTTAAGATGCGCTCTGTTTGTCCTTCTTCGGTCAACTCAACAGTCCTTTCTCTTTCTAGATCTATCACTCTGGAACCAACCGGCACATCAATGTATAAGTCCTCGGACCCTTTACCGTGCTGACTTAAAGAGCGGCCAGTTTGACCATCTTCAGCCCGAAAGACCTTGGCGCCAGTGTATTTTGACAGCAAGGACAGGTCTCTAACGGCCCGCACAAAAACATCGCCCCCTCGACCGCCATTACCGCCAGCAGGGCCGCTCATTGGCTTGAATTTTTCGCTTCGCCAACGGACAACGCCATTGCCACCGTCGCCCGCTTTGGCTTCAATATGTATTTCATCAACAAACATAGTCCAGCATTAATAACACAAATTCGCTTGCCTGTATATAAGTGGGCCGCAACGTCTGGAAATACCACTATCCCCATCTGTCGACTTGTGGTTGGTCAATCACAAGCTATCATGGGTGTATGGTGGTCCGACCCGTCATGGGTCGGACCTTTTATTCATAATTAAAAAAACCTAAACAACATGTTAAAAACCACCACCTACAAATCACCGACCGCCATATTAATCGGTTTTGTTTTAGCTGCCCTTTTTGCATTGGTATTCGTACCAACCGCTAACGCGCAAATTCCATTTGATGTAGCAGGTTCGAACCTAAGTAGCGAACAGAAAGAACAAATGAAGCAACGATTACAGGAAGCGCAGATGCGTATTAATGAACTGCGCGAAAAAAATAAAGCCACTGTAAATGAACTAGCTGACCAACAAAAAGCGCAGATGAAAGAGCTGCGCGAAAAAAACAGAGCGCAACTCGAGGAATTACGAACGAAAGCCGAGGAGCGTATCAAGAAACTTCGAGCAGAGGCCAGTTTGCGAGCTGATAACGGAAGCGCAAACTCACTAGACGCTAATCGCGGAAACGCCATTAGTGAAGCCGCCAAGCAGATGCGTAGCGGTGAGCGTTCCGCTTTGTTTGGGGCGATTATCGAGCGTTTGCAAAAAATTGATGCCGAACGCGGCGATAACAACCCATTGCTAAAAGCAGCGATTGAACAGCTGCAAAAATTGCGTAGCCAGCTAGGAGACGAGACTGAGGACGAAGAGGAAGATGAAGAAGAAGATGATGAAGATGAAGATGAAGTGGAAGAGGAAGTGGAGTAGGACATTAACTAGTCAGAAATAAAAACAAAAACCTTTCGATTAATCGAAAGGTTTTTGTTAACTGGTAACCTTCTCTAACATTCTGTGGCAGGTTTCTGAACATAATAACGGACACGGCGTGTCCGTTATTATGTATGGACTATTTGTTTCAAGGCTTGTCCTTGGTATTCGACATTTTCGGAGTAGGAGTATAGGAAAATTCTCCTTATCATAGATGATAAGGAGAATGCGAATTGACTACACGACCTCTCTGCCGGTGGTTTAAAAAGGCCCCGAAATGTTATTTCGCCTAGTCTGACTAGACGGACCACAATGCTTGAAATGTTCCTTTAGCCCCGTTATTCGAAGATTAGTTGCTAGTTGTTATAGCATTGGTACGACGACGGCCGGCCCTGAAAGGGCCGGCCGTCGTCGTACGCACTACTTTCTATTCTCTAACAATTTTCCACTCTCCGCCTTTTACCAGCTCTTCGACTTTCTTAAACTTCATTTCTTTTGTCTCTTTGCCGTTACTAATCTTCACCAATTCATTGCGTCCATGAGACTTTTCAGTAATTCGGGCTCCCTGCTCGCCCATTGGCTTACCGCCGCCGCGCTGAGCCAACTCAGCAGTACGCCGAAGCTCCTCCTCTTCACGAAGCACGGCTTCGGGCTTAATGTTGGGTAAGATGTCGGCGATACGTTGCAGAGTACTGTCTTGCATCTCCCTAAAGAGTCTGACGGCTTCCTTACGATACTCGATTAACGGGTCTCTTTGGCCATAAGCTCGAAGGGTCACACTTGAACGAGTGTAGTTCATTACTTCAAGGTGTTCTACCCAGATAATGTCGGTTATTTGCAAACAGAGCTTTCTGACTGTGTCGGACCATTCTTTCTCACCGAACTCTGCTCGCTTGGCAGCAATTACTTCAGCCATCTCCGGCACCATCTCAATAACGTCTTTCAGCATACTCTCTACCTCATCACCACTACCAAGCAGTAGTCGAGAGCGACGCTGATAGATAGTCTGCCTCTGTTTATTCAAAACATCGTCATAGGCCAATACCTGCTTACGGGCATCGAAGTGGAATCCTTCGATTCTTGTTTGAGCAGCTTCGAGCTGCTTGTTTAACATGCCGTTTTCTATTGGCTCATCTTCAGGAATGCCGAAGCTCCCCATCAAGCCCTTGATTCTATCGCCACCAAAAACTCGCATGAGAGAATCCTCCATGGAAACAAAGAATTGCGTAGCTCCAGGATCACCTTGACGGCCAGCGCGACCACGCAGCTGATTGTCGATACGTCTAGCTTCGTGTCGTTCGGTACCCAGTACAAAGAGTCCTCCAAAAGAACGTATCTCATCAGCTTCCTCCTCAGTAGCCAGCGCGCCTCCGAGCTTGATGTCTACACCGCGACCAGCCATGTTGGTAGCCAAAGTGATAGCACCTTTGCGACCGGCCTCAGCGATAATCTCTCCTTCCCTCTCGTGGTTCTTGGCGTTCAACATCTGATGCTTCACGCCGGCGGCGGCCAACTCTCGCGATAGTAATTCGTTTTTATCAATCGAAGCTGAACCCACCAACATAGGTTGGCCTGTCTCGCTTACCTCTTTTATCTTGCGAACGACAGCCTTCCATTTTCCTTTCTCGGTCTGGAAAATGAGGTCGTTGTGGTCGTTACGAATCACCGACTGGTGGGTTGGTACAGGCACTACGTCTAGCCCATAGACGGTGTAAAATTCCTCGGCGGAAGTGAGGGCTGTGCCGGTCATACCCGATAACTTCTCATACATACGAAAGTAGTTTTGGTAGGTGATCGAGGCGTAGGTGCGCGACTCCTTTTGGATAGTCACGTTCTCTTTAGCTTCTATCGCTTGATGCAGACCATCAGACCAGCGACGACCCGGCTGAAGTCGGCCGGTAAACTCATCGACAATTACCGCCTCGTTGTCGCGCACCACATATTCCTTATCTTTGTGATAAAGAGCTTTGGCGCGCACCGCGGTCTCAAGATGGTGGACGTATTTGATTCCCTTATCGGTATAGATATTGTCGATGCCGAGTATCTTCTCGGCTTCTTCTATGCCAGCGTCGGTCAAGGTAGCGCTCTTGTGTTTTTCGTCGACAACGTAATGAGTCTCGGGTGATAAGCGCGCGGCCACCTTAGCAAACACAACGTAGAGATCGGCACCCATGGCAGCGGGCGCGGAAATAATAAGCGGAGTACGAGCCTCATCGATGAGGATGGAGTCTATTTCGTCGATGAGCGCAAAGGTGTGTCCCCGCTGGCGAAGTTTTTCTGCGTCAAACTCAATATTGTCGCGCAGATAGTCAAAACCAAATTCGCTGTTGGTGCCGTAGGTGACGTCGGCTTCGTAGGCTTCCTTCCGGGTAGCTGGGCGCAAGAATTCATAATGAATTTTGAAAGAACCCTCTTGGTCGCGCAACGCATCCCCCTCGACATGGTTGGCATCGTAGAGATATGAAGCTTCGTGATTGATAACACCAACTGAAAGTCCCAAAAGCGCATAGACTTGACCCATCCACACGGCATCACGACGAGCGAGGTAATCGTTGACAGTAACAACATGAACGCCTTTACCATAAAGAGCATTAAGAGCCGCCGGTAGAGTCCCGACCAATGTCTTTCCTTCACCGGTACGCATTTCGGTGATGCGACCTTTGTGTAATAGCACTCCACCAATCAGCTGCACGTCGTAATGACGAAGACTAAGGGTGCGCTTGGCAGATTCCCTAACTAAAGCAAAAGTCTCCGGCAAAACAGCCTCAGAATCCTCCCCTTTCTTTAAACGCTCTTTTAATCCAGAGATAGCCGTCTTGAGTTCTTCCTCACTCATGGGCTCAAAACGGCTCTCCAGAGAGTTTATCTTGTCTATAATCGGCCTAATGGACTTTATTTCCTTAGCATAAGAAGGGCCAAAAAAACGGTCTAAAAATGTCATATTTCGCTTCGCTAGCATAGCATAAAAGAGGCTGGCTCGAAACAGCAGAGCAGTTACAGGGTTGTTAGGTTGGTTCTTAGTTACTAGGTTACTAAGTTGCTAGGTAAAGCCGGAGCGAAGCTCCGGCTTTCGCCATCTTAGTAACCTAGAAACTTAGCAGCTTAGTAACTAATACATACGCGCTAAACTTCCTGAAAAAGTAGATACAGACGTACTAGACTCTCTCAAAATGAGATGAAGATGTGTACCACAAGAGTATTTCCATTTTTATAGTCGTTGTCACTCCTTAAAAATTGGTCACTGTGGAGAAAATTTTGCGACTAAGGCGTACATGGACGTACGACGCTGGAGTAAAATTTTTGAAAACAGTGCATGTTCACTAATTTTGAGAGAGTCAAAAGAAAAATCCCGCAAGCGGGATTTTTTCTTTCAGCGAGAATATTATTTCTTGCGCTTTGTAGTCCTCTTCTTAGCTGCTTTCTTGACGGTCTTCTTTGCAGTCTTTTTAGCAGTCTTCTTCTTTGTAGTCTTCTTAGCAGCTTTCTTTGCAGTCTTCCTCTTAGCTACTTTCTTGGTAGCCTTCTTGACTGTCTTCTTAGCTTTTTTCTTTGTTGCCATATCTGGTGATGAGAGATTGTTGTTTATAAAAAATTTCGACCGCGATATTTTTTATAAATTAAAAAATATCTGCTTATGTTTAATTATCACGCACAAAAAGTTTTTGAACAGCGAAAAAAGTTTTTTTGTGTGGATAAGTTTTTAACCAACTTTAAAAATATTTTTATAAAAAAATTAAAATAAACCCCCGACACCTATCATGACGTAATTTTGCGGATACCAGTTTCTACAAACAATAAATCATCACTTATATTGGTCTCTGAAATCGTGTGGTTTAAATCATGACAAAACGTAGCGACGTCATGATAGGTGTGGGGGTAAAAAATTAATACCATCTCCAACTAACGCTTGAACATTAATCCCAGCCAGAATTTCGAGATAAAAAACGAGTCGGAACACGAATCATATTGATATATGACTCGGGTGAGACGAACTTTTGTAGCCGAAATTCTGGCTGGGATATGCAATGGTTAGTTGGAGATGATATTTACTTCTGGTTCGACGACTAATTTAGTTTTTGAAAACACTTCATCGGATACCTTCTTAGCGAAGTCAGAAATATTTTTGGCGGTCGCGTTTTCATAATTTACCAAAACCAAAGCTTGGTTTTCATACAAACCAACATCCCCTTCCCTCCAGCCCCGTAGTCCGCAGACCTTATCCAAAATAAAACCAAGTGATACTTTCACTCGACCATCAAGTTGCGGGAAAAGAGGAATATCTGGGTAAGTGAGGCGTAGGGCGAAGCCCTCCGCCTCACTTACC
>JBBDVD010000035.1:0-5770 GCA_040903565.1 Minisyncoccota bacterium | reverse complement strand
ATATGAAAGCACAAGTATTTAAACAAGATGGTGGCAAAGGCTCTGAAATCACTTTGTCTGAAAACATTTTCGGAGTTAAGTGGAATGCTGACTTGGTACATGAGGTGGTTGTGGCTATGCAGGGCAACGCCCGCGCAGGTACAGCTGATACCAAAGACCGCGGCGAAGTTCGTGGTGGAGGAAAGAAGCCATGGAAACAGAAAGGTACTGGTCGTGCTCGTCACGGTTCTCGCCGGTCTCCGATTTGGACTGGTGGTGGTGTGGCTCACGGTCCAATCTCTGAAAAGGACTACACTCGCAAGATAAACAAGAAGGCGAAAGCCAAGGCTCTTGCAACCGTTCTTTCTAAAAAGTTGTCTGACAGCGAAGTAATCTTCGTTGAAGGACTCGCCTTTACTGAACCAAAGGCAACCGAAGCGAAGGTTATCATCAAGTCCCTAGCTACCGCTTCTGACAAAAAGGAGTTGGCTACCAAGCGTAAGAATGCTGCACTTATTGTGCTCGATTCTCGCGACATCTCTACCGAGAAGAGTTTCCGTAACTTCGGCAACTTCGAGGTGGTAATGGCCAAGGATGTAAATCCGGTCAACCTCCTTACTTACAAGTACGTTATCCTTGCTAATCCGGAAGCTTGTTTGGAGGTTTTGGAAAAGCTAATTACAAGTTTGGGATTTGGGAAGCGCGTTTAGGGACTTGGGTGAAAATCGCGAAGCGATTTTCACCCAAAACAGATGCGAAGCATCCCCTAAACCCTAAACCCTAAACCCTATAACCTAATTAATATGGCACTCTTTAGTCAAAAAACTGCAAAGAAGAAGGCAGCTTCAGCTCCAAAGAAGGAGAAGAAGGCTGAGGCAATTTTGTCTAGCACTCGCGACCTTTCTTCAGTCTTGCGCGCTCCGCGTGTTACCGAAAAAGCGATGCGTGGTAGCGAGCGAAACGTCTACGTATTTGAAGTGGCGCGAAGCGCTACCAAATTCGACGTTCGTGATGCTGTTAAGCAGTTCTTCAATGTGACGCCGGTGAAAATCAACATCGTCAACAAAAGTCCTCGCCAATTCAAGTCGGCTAGCACTCGTCGCGTTAAGACAGAGCACGGAATGAAGAAGGCATATGTTTACCTGAAGAAAGGAGATTCTATCTCTTTGATGTAAACAAAACTTACAGTTATGGGTCACAGACCCGCAAAGTAATAAATCATGAAAAAATATAAACCAACATCGGCCGGTCGTCGTGGGATGACCGTGATCGAATACAAGAAGAAACTTTCTTCTACCTCTAGCAAGCCCCACAAGGCCCTGACCAAGGGTCGTCGTCAGACTGGTGGCCGCAATAGCCAAGGCCGCATCACCATGCATTATCGTGGTGCTGGTAACAAGCGCAAGTATCGTGAAATCGACTTCCGCTTCAACAAGCAGGATGTGCCGGCTCGTATCGAGACCATCGAATACGATCCGTTCCGCACTGGCTTCATCGCTCTAGCTCTATACGCCGACGGTGAACGGCGTTACGTGCTAGTTCCGCAGCAGATGAAGGTGGGCGACACTTTCATCGTCTCTGCTACCGCTAAGGTTACTCTCGGTAACCGTTTGCCACTTTCAAAGATACCGGTTGGTACTTTCGTCTACGCAGTGGAAATCAAGCCTGGAGCCGGCGCACGTATCGCCCGTTCAGCTGGTAACTATGCTGAGGTGGTGGCGCAAGACGCGGGCCACACTCACTTACGTATGCCTTCAACAGAAATCCGCAAAGTGGCTAGCGATGCCTGGGCTTCTATCGGTCAGGTATCAAACGAAGAAAATCGTTTGGTAAACATCGGTAAGGCTGGTCGCGCTCGTCACATGGGTCTTCGACCTAAGACTCGTGGTTCTGCTAAGAACGCCGTCGACCACCCATACGGTGGTGGTGAAGGCCGTCAGCCACGTGGTCACAAGCGTGCTCGTACTAAGCAGGGACGCCCAACCGGCAAGGGTCAAAAGACTCGAAGTCCGAAGAAGTATTCCAACAAGCTGATTGTGCGACGGCGTAAGCTTGGCCCACGAATGACTTCCAAGAAATAAACTTCCAAAATGAGCGAATTTGCACTCGCTTCAGTCGAGCCGCTTAGTCACCGTAGAATTACCTACGTCTCCTGCGCGACCCTCCCTCCAGCGAACGCAACTTGGCCTAGTTTTTAAGGAGTACGTCAGTACGACTATAAAAACGGAAATACTCTTGTGGTGCATCTCATTTTGAAAGTTTTCGAATTCAAAACCAACATCACAAAATCCGGGGCGCGCAGCGCCCCGGATTTTGTTGATATGAATACGTTTTATACACCCGGTTTACGCTCCCTTTCTTTGAAGCTAAAATTACGCAATCGCTTATCTTTTTGCAGTACAGAGAACACTGCTTCTGGGTCGGGAGTATGTACGGCGACTTTCTGCACGCTTTGGCCTGAAATTATGAGCTCCATCCCAGCCGCGGTATATACGGCGGTAATGTATCGTTCTCCCGCGCCACGTGCGCTGGTTTTAATAATACCCGGCGCGATCATTTTGATATTATCAAATTTCTTAAGGATAGTAACAACTTGCTGCGCTGTTTCGGTAAGGGTGGTATGTTCACGACCTCGCTCTTTTGCCATAGATATCAGCGAGCATAACACACGTTTGACTTTTTTCACCGTTTCCCGTACTATAGCCCGCGTTCCTTGCTCTTCGCCGAAAGCCCCTGGCCGGGCGCTTGGCATCGAGCATTCTCTCGTCGGGAACTTGTGTGGGGTAGGCCGTTACCTTCTTCCACACAGGGTCCTGACTTTAGAGTTTCCTTAAATCACGATTTACTGCGTTGGACGTCGAAAAATAAAGCTCACTGAACGTCAGGTTCACCTCGCTCTATTTTTCTAGTCCGCCTTGCAACTCATTGATTTTAGTCAAACTCTACAAAGCAGGTTTACCCTAGTATTTTATCTATATGTCACGATCCCTCTATAAAGGTCCATATATCGACGAACGTCTTCTCAAGAAGATTGCTGGTAAAAAGCCCGATGCTGCCGGAGTTATTAAGACTTGGGCGCGCGCGGCTGTGATTGCCCCAGAAATGGTCGGCTTTACCTTTGGTGTACACAACGGCAAAAATCACATCGAAGTAACAGCGAGTGAGGACATGGTGGGGCACAAGCTCGGTGAGTTTGCTCCAAGCACCAAGTTCGTTCGTCATGGAGGTAAGATGCAGAAGGAGCTCGATATTAAGAAGAAAGAGGCTGAAATTACTGCCGCCAAAGCCGCCAAGGCATCTACTCCCGATAAAAAATAGTCGATTATGAAAGCCATCCTCAAAAACTATCGCCAATCACCTCGTAAAGTTCGTCTTTTAGCTGACTTGGTGCGGGGCAAGAAAGTGACCGATGCTTTGCGACAGCTTTCTTTCGTTGATAAGCGTGCTTCTCTTCCTTTTACTAAAGTTATCCAATCTGCCGTAGCTAACGCTAAGCAAGCTGGCCGCGAGGTTGAGTCTCTCAAAATCGCCAAAGTAGCCGTCGACAAAGGCACAGTCGCTACTCGCTTCATGCCTCGAGCTCGAGGCAGCGCTTCCCCTATCAACCGCCGCAGTTCACACATCACGGTCGAATTAAAATAAACGCGAAGCGTTACTAAAACCTGTAACCTATCACCTAAAACCTAGAATTATGACACACGTAGCCCATCCATACATTCAGCGCATCGGAATCAATCGTGACTGGCGAAGTCGCTGGTTTGCTACCGACAAGAAGCACTTCCGCGAATACCTCCGCACCGACGCGGCTATCCGCAAGCTTTTGGCTAAGAAGCTTAAAGGCATGTCCGTTGACGTGGTTGAAATCGAGCGTGATGATAAAGCTATTCGCATCGTTATCAAGAGCGCTCGTCCAGGCTTGGTTATCGGTCGCAGTGGTGAAGGAGCTACCAAATTGAAGAAGGACGTAGACCTACTTCTTCGCACCCTCAAGCTGGCTGAAAAGCCTGATATCAAGATTGATATCGAGGAGGTTCGTTCTATGGAAGTTTCCGCCGAATTGGTGGGGCAGATGGTGGCTGAGGGACTTGAGAAGCGTATGCAATTCCGTCGCGTATTGAAGCAGACCATAGAAAAAGTGATGGCTAATCGCGACGTGCAGGGTGTGCGCATCATGATGTCCGGTCGTCTTGGAGGCGCCGATATGTCTCGTACTGAGGAACTTAAGAAAGGTCGAATTCCGCTTCAGACTTTGCGTGCCGACATCGACTTTGCTCGTGTGCGTGCCAATCTCCCATACGGAGTAATCGGTATAAAGGTTTGGATTTACCGAGGCGATGTTTTTGCTGATCGTCGTAGCAATCCTGCTACTACACCCGCTCGCGAAGAGTCTGCTGAGGCTCGTACTGACCGTCGTCCTCGTAACTCATAAATATAAATATGTTGTTTCCTAAGAAAGTAAAGCACCGAAAGTGGCAATCCGCCCGCAAGAGTGAAGAGAAGCTATCTCGCCCCGACACTCGCGGTATTACCGTTAACTTCGGTTCATATGGCCTTAAAGCCACTTCACCGTCTCGCGTGAAGAGCAACCAAATAGAGGCGGCTCGTCGCGTTATTTCTCGCACACTGGGCAAGACTGGTAGAGTATGGATTCGCATTTTCCCTGACCGTCCGATTACTAAGAAGGCGGCAGAAACACCGATGGGTAAGGGTAAGGGCGATCCGGATCACTTCGTGTTTGAGGTTGCACCTGGTCGAGTTTTGTTCGAAGTAGATGGGGTAACCGAAGAAGTGGCTCGCGAAGCGTTGCGCAAAGCTACCGCTAAGCTACCAGTTAAAGGTCGCTTCGTAACCCGTGAGTCGGGAGAGTAACATCCTTTTTTAAAACAATATGTCAAAGATGAACGATATCAAGAAAATGAAAGACAGCGAACTGGCTACTTTTGTGTCAGAAAAGCGAGAAAGCATCCGAGCTTTCCGTTTTGGCACTGGTGGCAAGGACGTTCGCGCCAAGCGAGGTTCACGCAAGGATGTTGCTCGGGCTCTAACCGAATTACAAGCTCGCCGTCAGACCCCTAACGCTTAATAAATTCCTATGACAACTTCCAATACAACTCAAATTGGCAAAGGACGCGTACTCAAGGGTACTGTGGTGGCTTCTAAAATGCAGGATACTTGCACAGTGGCTGTCGAGCGCTTCGTCAAACATCCTAAGTACAAGAAGTTCATTCGTCAGACCAAGAAGTACTTGGTTCATAACACCGGCAACACTGCTTTGGTGGGAGATAAGGTCGAGATCCAAGAGTCACGCCCAATTAGTAAGCGTAAGCGCTTCTCATTAGTAAGTAGTAAATAGAAAGTAGAAAGTAGAAACGGTGCGGCGGCTTTGCCGCCGCACCAAACAGAAACTTCTACTCACTACTTTCTACATTCTAATTTCTAGAATTATGATTCAACCACAAACCATTGTTAAGATCACAGACAACTCCGGCGGTAAATTCGGACGCGTCTTCAAAGTCCTTGGTGGTTCTAGGAAGCGCTATGCTGAGCTAGGTGAGATGGTGGTACTTTCTATACAGACTGCTGAGCCTCGCAAGCAGGTGAAGAAAAAGGACATCGTCTACGGAGTTGTTGTGCGTCAGAAGAAGCCTTTCCGTCGCACTGATGGTTCCTACGTTTCTTTCGACGACAATGCCGTTGTTTTGGTAGATAAAGAGAAGAAAGAACCGAGGGCCAACCGCGTTTTTGGTCCGGTACCGCGCGAACTTTCCGCCAATTATCAGAAGATAGTGTC
>JBBDVD010000034.1:2312-5867 GCA_040903565.1 Minisyncoccota bacterium | reverse complement strand
TTAAAGAGCACCTCAGTGCGACTATAATTTCGGAAATCCCTTTAGGGATGCCCTTATGGTGCGATTAAATGTCACTGTTGGAAAAAGTGTGAAAAATCCCTCAAATAATCCACCCTCTCTTTTATTGAAGATTATTTATGCTTATGAAAGAAAGAGCCTTTTCACGCGTCTTCAGCTATAATGGTTTCCACATGGTTAGCCCAGGTAAATCAGGCAAAATAGAGGGAAGCCAAGAAGAGCGTTTTTTGAAAGCCTTTGAGGAATACGGAGATGCCCTCTTTCGTCATGCTTATATTCGTATTAGTGACCGAGAACGGGCAATTGACCTAGTTCACGACACCTATACGAAAGTCTGGTCCTACTTAAGGACAGGGCATGAGATAGAGAGTTTCCGTCCATTTTTATACAAGGTACTCAATAATCTAGTAATCGATGAATATCGTCGACGCAAAGAGGCTTCTTTGGACGCTATTTTGGGCACGGAAGGAGTGTCCGAGGGTACCTTCGATGATTTGATCGATGATTCGGTTGAATCCTTGGCCGCTACCTTAGACGGTCGCCGCGCATTTGATCTTCTTGAGACTCTGCCCCGAGAATATCGTGAAGTGGTGACGCTTCGATTTGTCGATGGCCTTGGGCCAAAAGAAATATCCGAGCTCATTGAAGAAAGCGAAAATGTGGTGTCTGTCCGATTACACAGAGCCTTAAAACTTTTACGCAGAGCGACCGACAATCAAAATCAAAAGGGAAGAGATAACCTAGACAATACCACCTAGGACAAAAAAGATTTTTATAAACATGAAGAGATTTTCAGAACAACTTAAGACAAGAGCCGGAAACATAAAACTCCGGGAAGATGAGCGGAAAGAACTCCGTGCTCGCCTTTTGTCATATATGGAGTATCACCCTCTTCCACAGTCTGACGGTCTAAATAGTAGCCAAAATCCGTTGACTGTTTCTGGCGGAGTATTTTTCAAGTATTTATCAAAGGGTCACATTTGGGGCAAGGTGGTTGGGCTAGCATCGGTGTTTTTGCTGGTCTTTATCCCGGCCATGGCGGAAAACGCCTTACCCGGTGAGACTCTTTACCCGGTGAAAGTTCGTTTTAATGAAGAGTTGCGTGGGGCACTAGCTTCCTCACCTTACCAGAAAATAGAATGGGAAACAGAGCGACTTGAAAGACGGGTTAGTGAGGCTAGGCTTCTAGCCGACTCCGGCCGGCTGACTCCAACCATGGAAGCTGGCATGGCCGTAGCTATTAAACAGCACAGCGACGCAGCTAAGGAGAGTATTGATTCCATCAGGGTTAACGATAAATCCGAAGCAGCTTTGGCCGAGATCGCTCTCGTTTCTGCTCTGGAAGTCTCTGCTGAGATGTTGACGGATAGAAAAAGTTCGGAAACTGGAACTGGCTCAACCTTGGCACTTTCTTCTGCTGTAAACCAAGCTAAGGCCAGTATGACCATGGGCGAAGATATTCCTTCATATGGCAAATTAATGGCTCGATTGGAAATCGAAACTACTCGCGCCTACGAATATCTTGGCAGCCTTTCTAGTTCAATTTCTAAAGAGACTCATTCCGACATCGAAAGTCGTTTGGGCGACGTCAAGACGAAAATAAATGATGCATCAAAACTGAAAGATGAAGATGAAGAATTAGCATCCAAGCTTTTGGTGGAGGCGCTCAGCAGTACTCGCAAAGTCATTAGCTTCATGACTAATTTAAACGCACGCAATAATATTCGAATAGAAGATCTTGTTCCAGCCGCACTTTCTAGTGAGGAAAGGAAGGTGGTTTTAGCACATCGTCTGGAAGAACTTGATACTGAAATAATTAAAATCCAAGAAGCCGTCGCGACGTTAGCAACCAGCTCCATTGATTATCAAAACTTAACTGAGGAGATAGAAAACCATCATTCTCTCCGGGTAGCGATTAACTCTGGAATAGAATCCGATAATCTGGCATCGGCGGAAAAGAGCCTCATGGCTTTGGTTGAATTGGTTGCGAGGCTTTCGCATTCCATCAAGGTACTGGGTATAGAAATTTAGACTTCTTATTAAATGTTGTTTAAAGAACAAAGCCCCGATGGCTACGCCATATCGGGGCTTTGTTCTCCTAACGGAGGCTTTGGTTTAGCAATTCTCCCAATATAGGTGAGACGGTTTCGTTAAATAGTTTCGCTCTGGCTGAAAGGTTTCCTTGAATGGTTGATTTGAGGTCAAAACCCGTCTCTTCTCGCATTCGACGGTTGATATAGGTTGTGGTGATGGCGTTTAGCTTGGTTGTACCTTCGTCTTTGGTTGATATGACGCCAATGGCTTTGCCCAGATTATCTATCACCGGACCACCTGATGCTCCGCTATAACCCAAGACTGATTCATTCAAGGAGAGGACGTCAGCCGAACCGCTACCAAAGGTGTAGATGTTGGAGATGGTAGTGGTAGCTATTTTTCTTGAATAACCTTCTCTAGCGCTTACTTCTTCGGAAGAAGGATAACCAACTAAAATAACAGCGCGTCCAATCATTTGGGACGTTAGGTGGTCGACGGACACTGGTATGAAAGGAAAGGCGGGAGCTTCTTTGTTTAAGTCAGATAAGTATAAAAGAGCAAAATCATTCTCTCCGCTTCCACGCGGCTCTTGACTGGCGATTATGTCGGCGTGTTTTATTATCCATGTGGGGGAAATATATAGCAGTCCCGCAGAATACGTGTCCCTACTTTCATTGTTAACTCGTACATCACAGGAGGCCTTTTTTACACTCTCGTTGTCTACGAGAAGAAGGAATTGGGCGACATGAGCGTTGGTTAAAATCGCCCCTTCTTTGCTTATCATAAAGCCTGTGCCGGAGACGGTGCGGCGATATTGATTTGTTTCGTAAGCACATAAAATATTTACGATAGCATCGGCCAGATCGGTTGTAGATGTGGGGAGTCTCTCGTCGACGGACGATTGGACTGTACTCGTGGATACTATGGTCATTGCGTTTCTAATGCGTTCTAAAGAAGCGTTGATTATATCCATCAAAGAGATGTAGATTTCGGCGGGCTGAGAAGAATCGTCATTGAGCCGGTAGACTGAGGCTGCCTGTTCTTTTACGGTTCTATTCAAATCAGAATAATTAAGGCCAAGATAAATGATCGCTAAAGTCGATACGATGATTAAGCTATAAGAAAACGCAGGTCGCATCCTACTAATTTAAGCTGAAAACGCTAAAAATCAAAATTGGAAACTGGCAGAACGTGTGGTAATATCGGCGGGTTGCGGGCGTGGTCTAATGGTATGACACCTGCCTTCCAAGCAGGTAGCCCGGGTTCGATTCCCGGCGCCCGCACAGAAAATCTTAGCCGCGCTTTGCGCGGCTTTAGATTTACGTGCGGGCGCCGAGCAGGCAAACTGCTTTGCCTGCGTGGAATCGAACCGGGCGGAGCCATGTCTCAGTCCCTTTCCAAAGGACTGAGACAGGCGAGCCGGGCCTGCAAGTGCTTAATAAAATCAGAGCGTAGCGAATGATTTTGTTTAGCAACTTGATGGTTCGATTCCCGGCGCCTACA
>JBBDVD010000034.1:0-2212 GCA_040903565.1 Minisyncoccota bacterium | reverse complement strand
GTGGACTATTTCACTGCGTCCTTTAGACCCTTAGCCGCGCGAAACTTCGGTACACGCATGGCGGGTACTTCGATAGCTTCGCCAGTGCGAGGGTTGCGAGCTGTGCGAGCGTCGCGCATCTTAGCTGAGAAGATACCCAGGCCGGCGATAGAAACTTCGCGACCCTGCTTCAATGAATCAACAATGCTTTCGATTACCGTTTCAACGGCACGCTCGGCGTCGGCTTTGGTGACGTCTAGTTTTTCGTGCACCTTGCTGATGATGTCTGCTTTGTTCATAGGTGTTTTTTGTAGTGAGTTGATAATGATGAAGCTCTCTTTCAGACAGTTTCTTAGGAAAGCTAAATGCCTTATGTGGCTTAGAAACATTATATAGCAAGGTTTTTCATCGGCAATCACTTCACAGGTACAAAAAGTAGTGTCATGGTTTTAGAAAGATGGAACTAACTATCTTTGAGGAGGGGCTACATGTGTGAATATTTTACCTGGCGTAGGAAATCACCCTAGTCTCGCGGATAACGTGAACCTTTATCTCTCCCGGGTAGCGCAGCTGCGCTTCGATGCTGGTAGCTATGGTACGCGCCAAAGTATGGGTCTCTAGGTCGGTTAGTGTTTCAGGATTAACCAAGACGCGTATTTCGCGGCCGGCTGAAATCGCGAAGGCTTTATCGACTCCAACCAGATTCACCGCGATGGCTTCCAGTTCAGCTAGGCGCTTGATGTAGTTTTCGATAGAATCGCGACGAGCGCCGGGGCGACTGCCGGAAAGGGAATCGGCCACCTGCACGATGATAGATTCCGGAGTTTCGTATGGATATTCCTCGTGGTGCGCGCGCATCGCTAGAATTACTTTTTCATCAACTCCGTATTTCTCCAGTATGCGAATACCGATTTCCACGTGAGTTCCCTGTACCTCGTGGCTGACAGTCTTGCCGATGTCATGGAGAAGGGCGCCTGCTCGAGCGATGCTCTCGTCGGCCCCGACTTCTTTGGCGATAATGCCGGCGATGTGAGCCACTTCGACTGAGTGCGAAAGGACGTTCTGGCCGTAGCTAGTGCGGAAGTGGAGGCGACCAATGATGGTGATTAGGTCTGGATGAAGCCCTGGTACTCCAGCTTCGAAGGCGGCTTTTTCACCGAGTTGCTTCACTGTCTTAGCCACTCGGCTGCGCGCCTCTTCGACAAATTCTTCTATCTTGGCTGGCTGGATGCGTCCGTCTTTGATAAGCATCTCGAGAGCCACTCTGGCTATCTCGCGACGGATAGGGTCGAAGGAAGAAAGGACGATGTATCCAGGTGTGTCATCAATCAGGACATCGACTCCAGTCGCTCTTTCAAAGGCCCGCACGTTGCGCCCTTCTTTACCGATTACTTTTCCTTTCAAATCGTCGCTTGGTATCTCAACACTGGCGGTCATCAAATTGCCAGGCATGTTGTTGCCGACGCGGTGTACCGCGGCCAATATCAAGTCGCGAGCCTTCTCTTCATATTGCTCCTCGCCGCCCATTTCGAGCTTTTGTAGACGAGCTAGAATGTCGGAGGAACGCTCTTTCTCCATTTCGTTCACTAGGCGTTCGTAGGCCTCTTCACGAGAAAGTCCGGCTACTTCTGCCAATTTGGCATCGAGGTCGGCCTTGTGGTTATCAAGACGAGCTTTGATAATTTTTACCTCTTCTATCTTGCCACGAACGCTCTCGACTTGAGAGTCGATGTCTATCTGGCGTTGGTCGAGTAGTTCCTCTTTTTTGTTGAGGCGGTTTTCTTTTTGTTCCAGCTTCTCCTCTAAGATTCGGCAGGCGTTTTTGGTCTCACGTTCGAGTTCGGTAGCTTTCGTTTCGGCTTTCTCTATGATTTTCAGGGCTTTCTCCTCGGCATCCAGAGCTCTTTTTTTGATCTCAAGCTCCAGAGACGATTTTTGGAAAATAGCATGCCAATATCGGGCTATATATCCGATAAGTAGACCAACTATCAAGGCAACCGAACCGACTATTAAAAGTGTCGGCATGATTATTCAATTTAGTAGTAAACGTAGTTTGCTTTCTTCGCTCGCTCGGAAATGTCCAAGCTGATGCTTACTCATTTCGCTCGCTCGTTTGAAAGTAATCGCAGCAAGCAACCGTAAAGTCGTACTGTTAACGCTACATTAGCAGATTATGGCGGAAAAGAAAACGGGGCGGGCCGAAGGCCCGCCCCGGTTTCTTATTTATAAATTT
>JBBDVD010000033.1:0-6257 GCA_040903565.1 Minisyncoccota bacterium | reverse complement strand
ACGTTAGAAGAATTTGAGCCAGAGAAACTGCGTTACTCGCTCGAGCGGGCTGGCGCAGCGCAGTCTGAAATTGACGACATCGTTGCTCAGATTGAAAAAGTCGTCCATGAAGGTATGCCAACCGAGGAGATATACAAGCATGCTTTTGCTTTACTCCGGGGCACTCAAGTGTCCGTGGTGGCTCGCTATACGCTTCGGAGGGCGTTGTTTGGGTTGGGGCCGACTGGTTTTCCTTTTGAATCTTTTTTGGCGCGTCTTTTTCAAACTCATGGTTACAAAACTCAAACCGGCATAATAATGAACGGCAAGTGCGCGGTTCATGAAATCGACTTAGCTGCCTATAAGGATGATCATTCTTTTGTAGCTGAAGCTAAGTTTCATGCTCGGATTGGAATAAAGTCCGACCTACAGGTAGCGATGTATTCTTATGCGCGCCTTTTGGACCTTTCTGAGATGAAAATATGTTCGGAAGATATCTGTGGAGTCAAAAATCTGAAGATCATTACTAACACTAAATTTACCTCGGCCGCGATAAAGTACGCCAATTGCGTAGGAGTAGACCTACTCGGCTGGGATTACCCTAAAGAAGCTAACCTCTACAACTTGATTGAAGAAAGTAAGTTGTATCCGATCACTGTCCTTCAAGGTCTGAATTCCAGGCAAAAAGCCTTGCTCTTAGAGAAAAATGTGGTGGTTTGCGAGGATATTGTGAGAGAACCACAAAAAATCAAAGAATTAGGGCTCTCTTCGGGGAAAATGGAAACATTACTTTCGGAGGCTCGTCAACTTTCGTCGCTGCAATAAAGGAGTATAATTGAGGGATATTAACAAAATCGCCGTAAGTTAAGATTTTTTAAGTATGTCAGAACAGATGAACTTTACCGAAGAGAACAAAAAGACCATTATTTCTTTTATCGTTGGTTTGCTTATCGGTGGTCTGCTAGTTTACATTTTTGCTTTGCCAGCAGAGGCACCTGGGGTAGTCGATATCGATTCTGAGGAAGAGACAGAAGTGGAAGCTGATGAAGATGGTGAAAGGACCGAAGAGGAGGGAGAAGTTAATGGCCAAACGCCAACCAACTCCACATCTTCTGTTAACGTGACCGGTGAGGGCAGTATAACTGTGGAAGATCAGGCTGCGGGAAGTCGAGTTGAGATTGATGACATCACTTTTCCGGCCAAAGAAGGTTGGGTAGGTGTGCGAGACTATGAGAATGACCAACTAACAGGTTTGCTTGGGGTGGCTCGTTGGAACTCTTCCGAAGGACTTTACCCCACCGGTGTCAACTTGCTGCGCAACACGGAAGCCGGTAAGACCTACGCCGTAGTTTTTTACCACGACAATGGTGACAAGGTATTCAACCTAGCTACTGACGCTCAGATCCAAACTTCTATCGCTACTTTTGTAGCGCGTTAGTTTTCAGGTTTCTAGGTTGCTAAGTTGCATAAAAAACGGCCGGAGCGAAGCTCCGGCCGTTTTTTTATAACAACAAAACCATAAAAAACCAATAATTTTTGAACACAAAGCATTCTCCTTATCATCTATGATAAGGAGAATGGGAGATGATCATGTAATTGAGAGCGGGTGGTGGGTTGTGTCATACGACTTGATAACCCTAGCAACTTAGAAACCTAGAAACCTAGTAACTTAGAAACTGTTATACTAACCCCAATGGAATTCATCAAAAAGTACAACCCTGATCGTTCTTCCGAATGGAACTATGGCGGAGCCAAGTGGAGACTCTCTCGTTCAAAAATAGACTTATTTATAGAATGTCCGCGTTGTTTCTATTTAGATAACAAGTTAGGTACGAAACGGCCCTCAATGCCTTCTTTTAACCTAAACATCGCGGTTGACGAGCTTTTCAAGAAAGAATTCGACACTCACCGAGTAGCCGGCACGCCCCACCCGATAATGTTGAAGTACGGCGTAGAAGCTGTTCCTTTCCAACACGAAAAGATGGATGAATGGCGGGACCCATTCGTCGGAGTCGCACACAAGCACCAGCCAACCGGTCTTGTTGTCTCTGGTGGTGTCGATGACCTCTGGGTGAACAAGGAAGGAAAGTTGATAATTGTGGACTACAAAGCCACTTCCAAGGTAGGAAAAATTGAAAAGCTCGGTGACAGCCCTTGGGAAAAGCAGTATCAGCGCCAGCTGGGGGTTTATCGTTGGCTTTTGGAGCAAAATGACTTTGAGGTTGAAGAAATGGGCTACTTGGTCTATGCCAATGCTTCTAAAGACGAAAGTGCTTTTGACGACAAGCTCACCTTCGAGACTACCTTAGTGGAATGTCCGACTAAGGTCGACTGGATAGAGACTACTCTGCAAAAAATAAAAGCGGTGCTTGATAGTGACGAAATCCCCCCTTCAGGCGAAGGTTGTGAATATTGCCCTTATCGCGAAGCCTCTGGGAAGAAGTTGCTTTCTTTACATATGGCCGCCAAAAAAGTAAAATTGACCAATAATTAACTAAATTGAGATATGTCATTAGATAGCTTACGAGCAAAAATGAAAGAGGTTGTGAGCGACAACAGTAGGCTCGAGAGTAAAAAGTCCGAAGCTCTAAGGGAGGAGGAGGGTATTCAGAAAAAAATAGGTGACTTACAGCAAGAGTTGGACAAAGCTAGAGCTAAGCGTCAAAACGCGGAGGCAGAAATAGCCAAGTTGACTCCACAAATGCACGACTTGGAAAATGAAATATCTCGAGAAGAAAACGCTCAGAAATCAGCTTAATAGAAACGGGCGGCCTTCGGCCGCCCGTTTACTATGCCCTACCACCTATAACCTAAATAATGTACTCCTACCGAATCGAACAAGCTATCCGCGCAGCCGCTGTCCTTCACAGGGATCAACTTCGCCGTGGACCGACACCTTTGCCTTATATTACCCACTTGGTCGCCGTGGCTTGGTTGGTGGGAGAATATACTAAAGATGAAGACGTGGTGGTTGCCGCTTGGCTACACGACACACTAGAAGACACTGACTACACCAAGGAGGAGCTCGAGGAAGACTTCGGTGAAAAGGTACGCAATTTAGTCGAGAGCGTGACGGAGCCAAAACAACTGGATGACAAAAAACTAACCTGGCAAGAAAAGAAGCTGGCCTACAACGAACAACTAAAGAAAGCCGCCGAAGGGGCATTGATAATCGCCGCGGCTGACAAAATCCACAACATGCGCTCTTGGATCGAAGATTACTACGACCATCACGCCCGCTTCATAAAAGATTTTGGTGGCTCACTTGACGAAAGAGCGATGCGATACCAAGACCTTTCCAACATCCTCAACCGCCGCCTTCAGAATGATATAATCGGCGAGTTCAACCACGTTTATTCCGAATATAAAAATTTCCTAGCCCATGTCAAAAAAAAGCAAGTCAAAGAGTAGCAAGATAGTTTGGAAAACTGATAAAGATTTGCCGGTAGTCGGTTCATTTAAAGAAAATTGGGATCTAGCTAAGCTTTTTTATAAAAATGATAAAGATCCTAAGATAGAGAAAGACATACTGAAAACTGAGGAGGCCTTTGCAGCTTTCGCTAAAAAATATCGTTCGGGAAAGTGGACAAAAGACGCCACTTCCGTCATGAAAGCAGTCAAAGACTATCTTGATTTAGTTAATCTGCCTGGAAGTAAACCAATTTACTATTACTCCTATCGTCAACAGTTGAATGCTGCCGATACTGTGGCTGAACGGTCACTAAACAAACTTTCAGACAGATTAACTCGAGCTGGAAATGAGATTTTGTTTTTCTCTTTAGCTTTAGCTAAGTTGCCAAAAGCAACTCAGAAAGAATTGCTAAAAGATCCAGAATACGAAACCTACCACTGGTTTCTAAAAAGTATTTTTGACGACGCTAAATATCAGCTTTCAGAGCCTGAAGAAAAGATACTTAACTTGAAGTCTTTAACTTCGCGCGGTCTATGGGTTAATGGCACCGAAAAAATCGTTAGCAAAAAGACCATAAAATGGAAAGGAAAGGCAATGCCCATTCATGGAGCTTTAATGCAATTTGAACAGTTGCCAAAAAAAGAACGTCATGAAATGTGGTCAAAGATAAAGGAAGTACTTGAGAGTGTGGCTCCGGTAGCTGAAAATGAATTGGTAGCATTGGCTTTGGATAAAAAAGTTGATGACGAACTTCGAGGTTATAAAAATCCCTATACTGCTACTACAGAAGGTTACGATAGTGATGATGCTACTTTGGAGCGATTGGTTAATGTTATAGAAACTCGTGGATATCAGCTCTCACGTCGGTTTTTCAAATTAAAACAAAAAGCTTTAGGAACTAGTTTGACCTACATAGACCGAAACGAACCTCTTGGAACCGAACCAGAGATACCTTTTAAAGTAGCGGTAGATATATGTCGCGACACATTCTACGACTTCGATAGTAGCTACGGAAAATTCTTTGACTCAATGCTACAAAATGGACAGATTGATGTGTGGCCAAAAGAAGGTAAAGGTGGTGGTGCATTCTGTAGTTCTGGAGTCAATCAACCAACGGTAGTTTTTCTTAACCATAACGATTCTCTAGAGTCACTTCGTACCCTGGCCCACGAAATGGGACATGCCATTCATGCTTTTCGTAGCAAGTCTCAGCCCTCCTTCTATGAGGATCATTCTATCCTGACAGCCGAAACAGCCAGTACCTTTTTTGAGTCACTGGCTATGGAAAAACTACTTGAGAAAGTATCTCCGGCGGAGCAGGTAGCCATTTTAAATGGCATGATAGGTGACAAGATTGGCACCATGATCATGTGTATCGCTCGATTCAAGTTTGAGCTTGAAATGCATGAAGCTATCAGAACGGAGGGTGGGATGAGCTGGCAAGATATGTCGGCTGCGTTGGCTAAACATTTTGCTGATTACACCGGTCCGGCGATAGACACTAAACCAGAGCATGGTCTAATAGTGGTTTCTAAACCACATTATCGTATGAACTTTTATCAATATTCTTATTCAGTCGGAGAAATTGGTAGCAGTATCATGCGCGCCCGGTATAAGAAAGATAAAGATTATCATAAGCAAGTTGATAGCTTTCTGTCGCAAGGAGGGAGCGCTTCGGTAGAAAAGATCTTTAAGTCAATTGGAATTGATATGAGTAAAGCTGATACTTACCACCAAGGGTTAGATTTATTGGAGGCTGATATAAACAAATTTGAAAAACTTGTCCGTAAAAACTAGTCTGCTATATTAGCCATTATGTCAGGAAACGAAATTCGGGAAAAATATTTGAGATTTATGGAGGATAAGGGGCATGCAATTGTTCCGTCGGCTGCGCTTGTGCCCGAGAATGACCCGACCACCCTCTTTACCGGCTCAGGAATGCAGCCTCTGATTCCCTATCTGATGGGTGAAAAACATCCCAAAGGTACGCGCCTTACCGACTCGCAGAAATGTTTCCGGGCCAACGATATTGAGGAGGTGGGGGACAATCGCCACACCACTTTCTTTGAGATGCTTGGTAATTGGTCTTTGGGTGATTACTTCAAACAGGACCAACTTCGCTGGTTTTTTACTTTCTTAGTGGATGAAGTCGGTCTTGATCCAGCGAAAATTTACGTCACCGTTTTTGCAGGCGACGAATCACTTGGTATTCCGCGTGATGATGAATCGGTGGCTATCTGGCAGGAACTTTTTAGGGAGCGGGGCATAGAGGCAAAGGCTGTGCATATTGGTTCTGAAGAAGATGGGTATGAGGTTGGTATGCAAGGTGGCCGTATCTTTTACTATGATGCAGCTAAAAACTGGTGGAGTCGAAGTGGTAAGCCTGAGAACATGCCCTCTGGAGAGATCGGAGGACCAGACAGCGAAGTTTTCTACGACTTTGGACCTGAGTATGCCACTCATCCAGATTTTAAGGACAAAGAGCCTCACCCCAACTCCGACTCCGGTCAGTTTTTGGAAATCGGGAACTCCGTTTTTATTGAATATGTAAAGAAAGAAGACGGAAGCTTTGCTAAATTGCCACAAAGTAATGTGGACTTTGGTGGTGGATTGGAGCGTATTGCTGCTGCCAGAAACAACGAACCTGATGTATTTAAAGTTGATTTACTTTGGAATGTTGCAGGAGAAATAGAGAGTATCTCTGGAAAAAAATATGAAGACAACCTAGTAGCTTTTCGTGTCATTACCGACCACATCCGCGGAGCGGTATTTATGATTGGTGATGGTGTATTTCCAGCTAATGACCAGCAGGGCTACTTCGTCCGCCGACTGCTTCGTCGTGCCGTACGCTATGCAGATAGAATCG
>JBBDVD010000032.1:2185-6430 GCA_040903565.1 Minisyncoccota bacterium | reverse complement strand
TGGTTTTTCTTTTAATAAGGAATTGAAAAATATTTTGGTTTGCCGAGACAGCTTTACCATTACCACACTTCTTTGGTAACATTAGAATGTTGTTTGAGGTTATATTCCTCAATCCACCCATAACAATTAAATGGTACTATTATGATATGGTAGAATCAATCAGGGTAAAGCGCTTAAGAGAGAAGCTAGGATTATCACAGGAAAAGCTGGCTCGGTTAGCTGATGTTTCCAACAATACAATTATCAATATTGAGTCAGGTAAGCAGCAAAATCCTACGGTTGAAACAATTAAAAAGATTGCTAACGCCCTTGGCGTTTCTATTGAGGAGTTAGTGAAGTAAATATGCAATATCCTGACGACTTTATAAACAAGATTATATGTGGCGATGCAGTTGAAGTCATGAAAAAAATACCTGATGGAGCTGTGAATCTAGTAGTTACATCACCCCCATACAATCTCAAAAATTCAACCGGTAACGGTATGAAAGATGGCCGAGGCGGGAAATGGGCAAACGCAGCTTTGCAAAATGGCTACTCACATCACGAAGACGCTATGCCGCATGACGAATACGTAAAGTGGCAGAGGGCCTGTCTGAAAGAAGCTATGAGAACGCTTTCGGAAGACGGGGCAATTTTTTACAACCACAAATGGCGTGTTCAAGACGGACTTTTGCAAGACCGCCAGGACATTGTTGAAGGATTCCCGGTCAGACAGATCATAATTTGGCGCAGGAAAGGTGGCTTTAACTTTAATCCTGGCTATTTTTTGCCAACATATGAGGTAATTTACCTTATTGCCAAGCCGAAATTTAGGCTTGTATCAAAATCAAACGCGCACGGTGATATTTGGGAGTTTACTCAAGAAATGAAAAACGGTCATCCTGCGCCATTTCCTGTAAAGCTGATTGACAGAATTGTCTCCTCGACAAATGCCAAAGTCGTTCTCGATCCATTCATAGGTTCGGGTACAACGGCAATTTCTGCCACTAATTATGGTCGCGATTATATCGGCATTGATGTTTCGCCAGAGTATTGCGAAATGGCTGAAAAAAGAATTGAACGCGAAACGGCGCAAGTGAGGCTAATATGAGCGATCAACCATTCACCTATACCAAAGAAGAACTAATAAAACGTTTTAAGGAAATTGCAGCAATGGGCTGGGTGCCAAATGCCCGACATGGGAATCACGGCGGCATTGGCAATACTCTTGAAGATTTACTAGGAATTGAAGAAAACAATCTGCCTATTCCAAACGCTGCCGAATGGGAGCTAAAGGCTCAACGACTAAACTCAACTTCTCTCACAACGATGTTTCATATCGAGCCCTCTCCCCGGGCAATCCGTTTTGTTCCACAAGTTTTGCTGCCTAAATACGGCTGGGCACACCAAGAGGACGGCAAGGAATACCCCAAGGGCGAAATGAGCTTCCGCCAAACTATACATGCCAACGTCAGAAGCGACAGAGGGTTTAAGGTTGTTATTGATCGTGCTGAGCGCAAAATTTTAATTTCATTTGACTCAGATAGTGTTGATATCCGACACAAGCTATGGCTTGACGGAGTTCAAAAACGGGTAGGACTTGACGAATTAAACCCACAACCTTATTGGGGTTTTGATGACCTAGAACATAAGGCAGGTACAAAGTTGCTTAATACCTTCTATGCCCAAGCAGAGGTTAAGAAAGAAAATAGCAAAGAGTTCTATCACTACACTAAAGTTATGATGTTGCAGAAGTTTAGCTTCGACGGGTTCCTTAAAGCACTAGAGGAAGGCATGATCTTGGTAGATTTCGATGCTCGCACCGGCCACAATCATGGAACCAAATTCCGAATGCGGCAGAATGGGTTAGTCCTACTTTATGAGAAAGCTACAACTATAATATGAAAATTGCCGAAAACCGTCAGATGCTCTGCCGCGATGATAACCGTCGCAAGTCAGGAAAGTAGCACATGATATTAAGTAGAATCAATATAAACAATTATAGAGGGGTTAAAAAGGCTGAAAATATTCCGATCAATCCTTTGTCTGTACTTGTGGGAAAAAATGATTCTGGTAAATCAATAGTGCTCAACGCGATTGCGGCGTTTCTAAGCATTAAAGACTACCCTATCTTTGAAATTGATTTTAATAATCCGGAGCAGCCAATATATTTTGAGGTTAGCTTTACAGATGATGACCTAGCAGAAAAGGTATCGAAAAAGATTGGAACAAAAATCAAGAAAGACGATGGAAAAGATGAATTTATTACGGACATCTGCACAGGAGACAACATTTCTTTTCGTCGATCTATTAAATCTCCGGGTAAAGCTTTTGACGAAACCTTAATTGCGGTACGCGACTATGATCACGAGGATTTCAAGGAGCTTTACCAGAAAAGCGATGAAGAGGTCAGTACTATCCTTGATAAGTATGATATAGAAGTACCTGTAGCGGGCGCGGGCAGAAACTCCAAGCTCGAAAAGGTAAAACATATCAAACAATATTGTAATGAAAATGAAATTGACATAAAAACATCCTGGATAAACGACGATTACGATATTGCCAAGCTACTGCCAGAAATCGAACTCTTCAATTCTGACTATGGTATTGAGCCAGACACACCTTTTAAGACATCTTCAGTTACTGAGGTTAAAGGTGTGCTCGACGAAGAGGCAGCCGATGGAGGCAAGCTAACAGAGGTTGCAAAGAAAGTCGAAAAAGAAATGGGCATAGAAAGTGAAGCTATTTCTATATTGATGAAAGATTACGTTCCGAACGTTAAAGCTGTGTCTATAAAACCTAACTTTACGTGGAAAGATGCAATAAAAAGTGTTGATGTTAACTTTGAGTTTGAGGATGATGATAAGCCAATAAATATGACAAGAAAAGGTAGCGGGTATCGGCGTCTGTTTATGGTTGCGAGGTTTCGCTATCTTGCCCAAAAGAAAAAAGGTGACGACGTGATATATGCAATTGAAGAGCCTGAAACCTTTTTACATCCAAGCGCACAGGAAGATTTACTTAATGCGCTAAAAGAGATCTCCAACGAAAATCAGATTATTTTAGCTACACACTCACCAGTATTTGCTGGATCATCAGACCGCTCTTCTATTGTGCTTTGTGAAAAAACGCCTGAAGGCTCAAAGTACATTTCGGAAGTAGATGATCCAGATGTACCCAGTAGAATAATTGAAGAACTGGGGATACGTCCTCAACATAATCTGAGGGATAAATACACTAAGATTTTATTCTGTGAGAGCAAGCACGACATCCGCTTTTATGACGTATTAGCAAAAAGCTTGTTAGGCAAAAGCATCATTAATAATGACAGCATTCTAGCATTACCAGGAGGCGGCGATAGTCTTGAGGATATTATAAATATTGACTACTTCACAAAGACTAAACGGAAATTATACTTACTCACTGATAGCGATAAGCATAGGGACGAATCTAAGCAAACTACAAACAAAGAAAGAGTTGAAAGGTTCGAGAATCTAGACAGCGCTAAGGGTTACTTAACTAAAAAAGCATGCATCGAAAACTATTATCATCCAAGAGCTTTTGAAAGAATTTATAGCGATCTACCTGAAGGCACCTGCAAAGTATTCACAGATACCGATGATGTGAATGTAAAGCTCAGAGACCTAATGGACAGAACTGGAGTTCAGATTAAACTGAAAAATGGGCATGAGGTTTTTACTGAGACCACGAAAGAGGAATGGCAGGAAATCGTCGAAACTGAACTTGTAGATTTCATCAAGGAGATAACTGAATGAACGTTCAGACCTTCGTTAGGCTTCGAGCCTCCGTATGATCAAAAACTTACTCGCGGCGCCTCCCCATTAGATAAAAAGGGGAGTATATGGCTACCCGATAGAGATACAGAGCAAGAGCTATTACTTTTTGCACTAAGCGCAGCTCAACGAGCAAACGAAACTTCTTTAAAAAGGCCGACTGCCTTGATGGCGGCAATACACGCAGAAAAGAAAAGACGAATGCGCTCCTCGGAAGAGATTATTGATTTGTCCAACATCTCGATGCCTGAGGGCTGGAGGCACTATTTCCATTATGAGCAGTAGTTTATCGCTTTAGCCACCATGCTCAGCCATAGGTTATACTGTAGGTCTATGATCTTTAATTATATATTCGCTATAGCAGCTGTAGCTATAGTGTTAGCACTTGGCTATGGATTCTTGCGCCTAGCTTACTTTATTCATGCATCAGGACAGATAGTAGAGAAGAGCTCTGCTTATGAACAAACTCCAG
>JBBDVD010000032.1:0-2175 GCA_040903565.1 Minisyncoccota bacterium | reverse complement strand
GGCCGAGAATGGGATGAGAAGCGATCAGTTACTAGATCGCCTAGATGGATTACTGACTGATGAAAGCTATGATTTGGTAGTCATCCACATTGGCGCAAACGATGTCTTGCGTATGCGTAAATTAGAGCCTACCAAACAAAATATAGGCCTGATAGTAGATCGTAGTTTAGACAATGCAGATAATGTCGCCTTGTTTACTTCTGGAAATATAGGTGAGGCTAAGCTAATCCCTTGGTTCGCCCGACCACTTATAAGCAAGCGGTCACTTACGTTACGTGACTTTGGAGTGAAGCTAGAGTCGGAAATTGATAATTTCTTGTATGTTGATTTGTATTATAAGGATTCAGGTTTACCGAGTTCAGATTTTTATACAGATGATCAGCTGCATCTTTCTGATAAAGGTTACGGATTTTGGCATCAAGAGCTTAGAAACGCACTAAAGAAGCATACCGACCTATATTATTAGTACTTGAGTTATAGGTTCCTAGGAGGTTTGTAGCTATGAATGATACTGTTATGTTTCATTCTCTGCATCTACACGCTAAGGGCCTAGCCCTGCATGCTCAAGCCAAAGCAAGCACTTGACAGTAATCGTATCACTAAGATACGATTAACGCATATGAATGATACGAATAAACAGATCTTGGGCATATTTAATACCGATACAGCGCTCAGCTCATCTCAAATACACAAATCCCTAAATAGTGTTTCTTTGGTGACAATCAAGCGGCGACTATCCGAGTTGACTGAACTAGAGCTACTAACACAGACTGGAGCTGGTCGTTCAGTGAAATACAGCCTTTCGAAGAAGGGGATGTTGCTTAGGCCAATAGATGTTGATTCCTACCTAAGCCAGGACCCCGACACCCGAAACGAAAATACTTCATTTAGTTTCAGTGTTTTAAAGAAGCCATACATAGACTTATTTACAGCCGAGGAGCTAAAGGAACTAGAAGTAGCCACGAGTAGTTATCGAGCTAACGCGAAGAATATAGACGCCACTATTCAAGCTAAGGAGCTGCAGCGCTTTATAGTTGAATTCTCTTGGAAAACCTCTCAGATTGAAGGCAATACCTACGATCTCATATCTACCGAACGACTCTTGCGTTACGGCGAGAAGTCTAAAAGCAACACTGAGCATGAAGCGCAGATGATTATAAACCAGAAAGAAGCTCTGGAGTTCATTCTAAGCGATTTAAGTCAATGGCGTAGCCCTACTGTAACGCAGTTAGAGGATTTGCATTCAATTGTCGGCAAAAACCTTGGCATATCACGTAATTTACGCAAAGGTCTCGTAGGCATAACCGGAACTAATTACCGACCACTTGATAATCAGTTTCAGATTAAAGAAGCGCTCGATGAATTGTTCCAATGGGTGCAAGAGGCGCAGAATGTATACGAAAAAAGCCTTCTATGCGTACTGGGCATAAGCTATATACAGCCATTTGTTGACGGCAATAAACGCATCAGTAGATTATTAAGCAATGCTGTGTTGCTTAGTAATGATTACGCCCCGCTATCCTATAGGAGTGTAGATGATAGAAGATATAAAGAGGCTACACTGGTATTCTATGAACAAAACAGCGTAGTTCCTTTTAAGAAGCTGTTCGTTGATCAGTATACTTTCTCAGCAAATAACTACAACATTTACCAAATTGACAAGAAGTAGATTGGCGAAACAGTACTATCATTAGTAACTCTTGGTACCATAATCCCGAATTCAAATCCTAGCACCCTAACCAAGCCATGTAGCAGAGGTGAGAGCCGAGTTCCAAAACCGGTCTTTGTTATTGAAAGCTGTCACTGAATAAAAGCCCTATGGCAGTTGGGCGCTATATTTTATAACCATGTTCCTGAAACGCTGAATAATGAGTGTCGCATTTGCGGTGGAACTTTACGAGAGCAGTAGTAACCCAAGCTGCCCACTCTACGCCTAAACCAACTAATGGTAAATACATAATCCTTACTCCTTATGTGTTAATAATATCTGATTAATTATACTGCCAAATAAGAATCTATATAACTTAAGTAAGTCTAAGCAGGGGGTGAAGGTAGTGGCACTGGTATAGGATAATCTCCGTTAAAACCGGATAGACACAGGCGTGACTTGGGTAGTCCGGTAGTCTTGATAAAGTCCTCCAGTGGTAAGTAGGCTAAGCTATCAGCATCAAACCT
>JBBDVD010000031.1:702-6732 GCA_040903565.1 Minisyncoccota bacterium | reverse complement strand
TGCTCCGCGGGCAGGATTCGAACCTGCGACCAATCGATTACACATTGATCCCAATGTTTCCAAAGGGTGTGGACTATATCATCACCCAGCACTTTGTTTTGCTTTTAGACAAAACAAAGTGCTGGGTGGAAGGCGCTTCGCCGAATCAATTTTTTGTTGATTGGCTACTCCCTGGCGGGATAGTCTCTGAACCTTTCCTTCGATTTCTCTCGGGACTTGGCTGCTGATTGCCCACGACTTTACGTTTGGGTTTCCAGTACCAGAGCAAGCTCTGCTTGCAACGGCATTCACGGTTTGTAGTTTGCTGCGCAAATAAAACCGGAACAATTCACCTTCTTTTCGACCTGGGTTGCCCCAGGAAGCTGCCTTTGACAGTCGACCGCTCTACCGCTGAGCTACCGCGGAATATCCTTGATTTGCGGTATTAAACCAAGTGACAGTATTGTACAGAAAAAAACTCCAATTTCAACATCTAGGCTGTACAGCTTGTGGTAGAATACGCATGTATATGCCACTTAGAAAGGAAACAAGGACCTATGCTGACCGTGCTGAGTACATGAAAGCAGCTGTAGTCAAGAGGCGAAAAAAATTAAAAGATCTAGCCATAGAATATGGTGGAGGAAAATGTACCCTTTGTGGTTATAATAAATGTAAGCGGGCACTGTCGTTTCATCATAAAGACCCTGCTCAAAAAGACTTCGGATTGTCTTATAGAGGGCTAACTCGTTCTTGGGAGAAGACCAAATTAGAGATTGATAAATGTGTTCTGGTTTGCGCAAACTGCCACATGGAGTTGCATGAAGGAATGGTGCAACTCAAGTAAAACTTTCATCTGTGTCTTTGTGGACCCACCGGGAATCGGACCCGGGACTCAACTATGCCATAGTTGCGTGATACCATTTCACCATGGGCCCATTTAGAATGTGGTCAAATATAGCAGAAAAACCCTTCGATGAGAAGGAAAATTTTGTGATAAAATCCCATTATGAAAGTGGAGATTGAACCAAGTTGGAAAGAGGTTTTGGCTGGGGAATTTGAACAGGGGTATTTTAAGGACTTGGCCGGCAAGGTTCGAGAAGCGTACCTGACCAGCCAAGTTTTTCCTCCGCCCAAACTTGTCTTCAACGCCTTTAACCTCTGTCCTTTTGATAAGGTGAAGGTGGTGATTATTGGCCAAGACCCATATCACGGCCCTAGCCAAGCGCACGGCCTTTGCTTCTCGGTGCAAGACAAAGTAGCTACTCCGCCCTCTTTGAAAAATATTTATAAAGAGATTAAAAATGACTTAGGTAAAGATATTCCTCAAAGTGGCAACTTGGAGCGGTGGGCGAAGCAAGGGGTGTTATTGCTTAATGCAACTTTGACGGTGCGAGCCGGCGAAGCCGGCTCGCACCAAGGTTGGGGCTGGGAGCAATTAACCGATGCGGCAATCAGGAAGGTCTCAGAAGAAAAGAAGGGGATGGTGTTTATGTTGTGGGGGCGCTTCGCGCAAAACAAATCCGTGCTTATAGACGAGTCCAAACATTTAATATTGAAGGCGCCACACCCTTCCCCGCTCTCGGCTCATAACGGCTGGTTTGGCTCAGGACATTTTAGTAAAGCCAACGATTATCTGAAAAGTATTGGTAAAGAGGAGATTGATTGGTGATGTTTAGTTCCTAAGTTTCTAGATTACTCAGTTGCTAAAAAGTACCGAAGCGAAGCTTCGGTACTCTCTACGCTAAACGCTATCCGCTCTACGCTCCGTTAAAACATTTTCCAAATATCTTGATCTTCCTCGCCATCTATCTTAAATATGGCGATACCCTTAATGTTGTATTTCTTCGCCAGCTCTACTTTAGCGGAGATAGCTTCAGCATCTGAATACCATACTATCTCTACAGGTACTTCCATTTCGGTGAGGTTAGCAAACAGCAAGGCTTTGGCTGCTGCCTCGAACCCTACCCGAGTTCCGTCCGGTACCGGTAAGGCGTCTAAAATCTTAAATGGGGAGTTAGGATTGAAGTAGGTGTAGCTAGCTTCTCCAGCCGCGTTGCGGCCAACGGTTACATCATTGTCTTTTGCCAATTCCTTCGCGTCGGGTAGGTTAATAGCGCCATTGCCTCGGTAGTTTTTGTACCATTCAGGAGCAACAGTCAGAGTCCACTTTCGTCCATAGGTTGGTACTCCGAGCTTTATCTTTTCAGCTGGAATATCCTTCAAAGCCAATTCCAATACACTTTCTACCCACTCTGTGTCCGCTACTGGCATGTACGGCTCTCCTTTACGGGCGTCGTTAAGTAGCAGGTCTGCTCGTTGCTGGTCATAGGCCATTATTTCCACCGCGTCGCAATGTTTGCCTATTTCCTCGTAATCGTTAGCGTATTCGATTACTGGTGGAATATTGCGCCAACGGTGCTGGGGAGCCATGCGCGCCTCGACAGTGCAAGTTAGGAGCTTGTCACCTAGACGAGCTTTCAATTCACGGAGAAAGGCGGAGTAGTGGTCCTTGGTTTCCGCTAGTTTTGATTCATAGTCGATGTTAACGCCATCGAAATTACCAGCTTCTATGGTTCTGGCTATTAGCTCAATATGTAAGGCTCGCCAAGTAGGATTACTCAACACGGTGTGTATTTCGGTACCATTATTCCAAAGGATGGAAGGTATCACGTTAACTCCGTTTCTTTCTGCTTCACGAAAGAGGTCTTGCCATTTTCGGTCGGAGAAGTCGGATTTGTTTATTGGAATACCGCCCGCAGTCATTTCGAAAGTAAAGGGGTATATAGTATCGAGATGACTGATGTTTTCAGAGGCACTCTCAATTCCCATAGTTTCCTGCCACCAAGGTATCCAACCCGATACCTCGAGAGGGGCTGCTTGGCTAAACCCGACCGGGGCTAATAACGTCACCATACCCAGTCCTACGAATATTTTTCTCATATTTATAATGACGAGGAAATAGGCTATTTCTTTCATTGAAAGAAATGTGGACTTGATACGTCTATGGGGGTTGGGAGGCTCACTTGGAGAAACAAATTCTGGAGTAGTACAGTGAATAAAGTAATATGCGTTTTGTTGGGGATTGCTATCGCTATGGCCGTCGCCACCACAACACATGCCAGCTCGAACGCTGGCGTAGAGCAGGCCGTGCGGACATATTTCGCTGATTTACCAGTGATGGTCAAGATCGCGAGGTGTGAGTCCAGTTTCGAACACTTCGACCCCAAGGGTCCGAATGGTCTGAATACCAATCCAGCGTCAAATTCCAGTGCTAGCGGGGTCTTTCAGATACTCCTGAAAACGCACGGTCCAGAAGCTGCTCGGCTCGGCTTCGACCTCAAGACGATTGAAGGTCAGCTGAAATATGCTCGACACCTCTACAACAAAGGTGGAACCAGAGACTGGAACTCTTCTCGTCGCTGCTGGGCTTAACACCACCAGCTCTTTTGCAGAGCGATCCTTCGAGGGTCGCTCTGCTTTTTCTTTTTGAGGTATAATTGGCTTAATTATGCTAAAAACCCTTCTTCCTTGGATATTAGGATTTATCCTACTTTTAATCATCAACGCCTACATTTCCAGTCTTTAACCTATGCCGAAATATATTATTTTAGAAAAAGAAGTGGGAGAAACCCCTCTTCAGGCGGTTGAGGATTACAAAAAAGAAAATCCTGAGTTGGCGAGTGTGCCGATGGCCTATGCTGGGCGACTTGACCCGATGGCCAGTGGAAAATTGTTGGTTCTCATTGGGGAGGAATGCAAGCGTCAGGAAGAATATCACTCACTTGATAAAAGTTATCGCTTTGAAGTGTTGCTGGGTAGTTCTTCGGACACTGGTGACATTTTAGGGTTGGTGGATTGGAAGGAGGTTACTAAGTTAGATGAGGCGCGGCTTCGAGCTTACTCCAAAGGTCTTCATGGCCCGCTCTCCCTTCCGTATCCGAAATTTTCTTCACGTACGGTAAAAGGCAAACCACTCCACACTTGGACGCTTGAGGACAGACTCGGAGAGATAGAAATCCCAACTGCCGAGACTAATATTTATAAACTCAGGTTGATGAATCTACGTGTGGAAAAAGTGGAAGATGTGTACGAAGAGGCTCTTTCTCGCATCAATTCCATCGCGCCCGTTACTGAAGAAAGGAAGGCCCTTGGGCGCGACTTTCGTCGCGATGAAGTGAGGGTCGCTTGGAAGGTGTGGCAGGAACATCATCGGGATGGGCGGGTGCAAATTGCTACTTTTGAATGCATTGCCTCAAGCGGCACCTACATGCGCTCACTTTCAGAAGAGATTGCGAGGAGGGTTGGGACGGTTGGCCTAGCCTACTCCATTCACCGCGATATAATCGGCACTTACCAACCCCTCCCTTTCGGGCTGGGTTTTTGGAGGAGGATGTATAGATAGACGGACGAGAGTGGAATAGCATAACCATTCCGCAAAACGAATTTTTGAAAAGCAACCCCTCACCACAGCCCTTTTCAAAAATTGTTTTGCTTCATGGTTATGCCGTGATGAGATTGGTGGGCCTCAGCCCAAGTTGACCAAAAGTGTCTTTTCTGGTATCTTTTCACCACTATGTCACAGGATAAATTGATAAAACTTGTCTCCAAAGGCGATGCCAAAGCGGGTACTTCCGCCGATGTTTATTACACGCGCTTCAACAACAAGAACAAGAAAGATCCAAGCAAGAAGCTGTCTCTCAAGAAGTACAACAGCAAGTTGCGAAAGCACGTTACTTACACTCAGAAGAAGTAGTTAAAACTTCCAAAACCGGCGCATTTACCCTCGCTTCCCTCAATGACTCGCTCGCTGGACTACCTTGTCCCGCTCGCGAGTCATTTTTAGTAGAGCGAAGGTAACTGCATCCAGTTTGTGAAAGTTTTGCGGCGGGCCTTCGCCCCGCCGTTTTCTACAAACTAAAACCTGAAAACTAAAACCTCTCTAAAGCGCTCCCTGGTCAGCTTTACAATTCCTCTCCAATACCTCGATAAGTTTTTGTTGCGCGGCAGTTAAGTTTTCTGACTTACCTTTCCATACTTCTTGAACTGGCTGTTCGATACCGCGAGAGAAAGAAAAACCTAGTTGCCAAGGTAGTCCCCCACTACCCATCCTCGAATTGCTTTCAGCATCCTGCGGATTATCCGAGGATGGGTGTGGGGGCATGCCCTCAGTAGCCCTCTCCATCTTGGCGATGGCGTTAAAGTTGGCTGTTACTTGTTCTGGGGTTTGTCCGCCGGAAAGGAAGACCACTCCTGGCACCTCGCTCGGCACCGACTTGTCGAGTGTGCGTAGCGTTGCTTCGGCCACTTCTTCCGGCGAACTCTGAGCGGTATTCTTATTGCCAGCTAACACCATGCTGGTTTTTAGAATCACCGCTTTCAAATCAACTCGATACTGGATGAGTACAGCAAACAGTGTGCGCAAGGTGAGGGTGGTCACTTCTTCAGCACGAACGAGGTCGTGTGCGCCTTCATAGAGTACTTCCGGCTCGACTATCGGGACGATACCAGCTTCTTGGCAAAGGCGCGCGTAGCGCGCTAAGAGAAGACAGTTGAGTTTGATTGCGTCGGTCGAAGGGAGTCCTTCGCCAATCTTGATCACCGCGCGCCACTTGGCAGCTCGCGCACCCATTTTGAAGTATTCGTCGAGTCTCTCTCGCAGGCCGTCGAGACCCTCGGTCACCACCTCGCCATCAAAGCCGTCGAGCGGGACGGTGCTTTTATCAACCTTGATTATCGGGATAATACCTTTGGCAATCAGGTAGTCGACAAAGGCGGTACCGTCGTCGGTGTGATTCCGGATAGTCGCATCAAAGAGGATGATACCCGTCACGTATTTTTCAATTCCCTGGGCGGTAAAGAGGAGTTGGCGATATTGGCGGCGGGTTTCGGCTTCGGGGGTGGCTCCGATAGCTTCGAGTTGTCTGTCCATCGTTTTGGCGCTTTGGTCGGCGGCGAGGATTCCTTTGCTGGGGGTCATTAAAAGGGACGCGGTTTTATAGAGAGATTCATTATTCATTTGTTTATTATAACAACAGCGGGGGGGGGCAAACC
>JBBDVD010000031.1:0-692 GCA_040903565.1 Minisyncoccota bacterium | reverse complement strand
CCCCCCCCCCCCCCCCCCGCTGTTGATTAATGAAGTTAAACAACTCCAATTGCTTAACTTCGTATTTTCCAACCGGTTTTAAAAAGGTACGTTACCAACACTGCTAGACCGATAAGTAGAGAGAATATTACAATCGCGCCAATCAGAGGGTCTGCTTCGCTGTAACCAATCATGCTGGTCCTGATACTGTCGGCAAAATAGAAGAAAGGGTTGGCACGAGTGAAGGTAGCGGCTAGTGGTGGCAAGAAGGTGATGGAGTAGAAGATGCCGCCGAGATAAGTGAGAGGTGTAATAACAAAGGTGTTGAGTACTTGTAGTTGTTCAAAGTTTTCTGCCCAAAGCGCCACAATAATTCCCAACATGGCGAAAATAGCCGCGATAGCCCCCACGTAAACCACAAACATGAGCGGATTGACCAAACTAACCGCCCCGAAGAGTAAGCCAACTCCAAGGATGAGGAAAGCTACCATCATTGCTCTGGCGACCGCTCCACCAACAAAGCCTATTAGCATCTCAAGGTAAGAAAACGGTGCTATCAGTATTTCCTCAATGCCACGAGTAAAGCGCATGAAATACAAGTTGCTGGAAGACGAGGCAAAAGAGGCGTTAATAATAGAAAGCATTAAAATGCCGGGAAAAACGAAAGCAATGTAAGGGACTCCGGCAAAGTCGTCTATGCGAGTACCGATCAC
>JBBDVD010000030.1:4919-6983 GCA_040903565.1 Minisyncoccota bacterium | reverse complement strand
ATAGTTTCCCCCTAGGACCGACCTAGGGGGAAAGGGTAGTCTGGTTAGACTAGTTATTAGTTATAAGTTGTTATAAGTTTAAACAAACCCCTCGGCGCCGAAGGCGCCGCGGGGTTTGTTGTTAGATCACGCACTTACTCTTTGTTTCACTTCTAAACTATGTGTCATAATGTTTATTATTTATTATTTAATAAGCGCTATACATAACGCCAATATGTTAAGGTCTATTATTCTCCTGGCAGTATTAGTATTTTTGATGGGTGGCGGTGGTTTTGTTACCAACGCTGAAGCTGCAACAAACATTTCGACCAATATCAATGCGGACACTACCTGGACAGCCGCAGATGGTCCGTATCACATCACTAAAGACATAATGGTTCAAAGTGGTGTCACATTAACTATTGAGGCCGGTACGGTGGTAAAACTCGGCAGCCCGAGGATGATCACAGTTGATGGAAGTCTCGTGGCGATTGGAAATGAAACTGGTCCGATTTATTTCACTTCCATCCACGATGATTCTGTTGGAGGGGATAGTAATGCTAATGGCACCAGCACCAAACCCGCTCCTGGCGATTGGCGCACTATTGAATTTAGGGCAGGGTCGACTGGAGTGTTAGAAAATGTCCATGCGCGTTATGCCGGCTATAGTCGTTTCAGTATCGGACCCTTACCAGCCATCTATAACAACGGAGGTATTGTTAATGTCAGGAATAGTAGGGTGACAGACAACAGCTACTTTGGAGTCGGACAGTTGTCCGGGAATCTCACCATTAAAAATTCGGTCATTGATAACAATCAAATCGGAATAGCAATCAAAGATGGTGAAGCAACGCTATCTAATAATCGCTTCGAAAACAATTCGTACGGCCTGGTCGCTGATGGTGATGATAGTTTAGACTTCGATGATAACGAGTTCATTGGTGGTTATACCGCAGTCACTTTGCTTGTAATCAAAGGACGATCAATTTCTCACACAGGCAACCAAGCGTCGGGTAGCTATCGTAACGGGGTCTTACTAAGAGGACCAGTTGAGGGAGAGATTAATTTGGCTGGTGGAGATTCAATGCCTTATATAGTCCAAGAGGTCGGAGGTAGTGATAATGGTGCCACTCCGTTATCTTTTAAAAACCTAGGCGGATTAACAGTTTCAAGTTCGGGGAAGCTAGATTTCGGTGCGGGATCAGTAATTAAAATGGACGGCATGACCGGCATTGATGTGGGTGGTGTTTTAAATGTTACCGGTGACAGTGAGAATCCGGTGGTTTTCACCTCAATCTACGACAATAGCGTTGGCGGTCCCACATGGGACAAAGACTCAACCGCCCCTTCACCGAAAAATTGGGGTGACATACGGCTAGTTACTGAATCCATGGTTACGCTTGATGGGGTTGAGATTCGTTATGCTGGCGAAAGTCGTTTTAACTCAAACGCCGCCGTCTTTAATCAAGGCGGCATCCTCGATATTCGAAACAGCGTAATCAATCACGATCAAGGTATTGGTCTGAAGCATCAGAGTGGAAACTCTACTATCCGTAACAGTTCCATTGCTGGCGGTAGTTTTACCGGCGTAGTCAACAATTCTACTGAACCATTAAGCGCCGTATTAAATTATTGGGGTCACGCTTCTGGCCCACGACACTCTACTAACCCGGGCGGGCAGGGGAGTAAGGTCACTGATAACGTGTTGTTTGATCCGTGGCTAGCATCATACCCCTCCGCGGAGGTGAACACCTGTTGCTCTTCCGTTTTGTTTTTACCAGGGATTATGTCTTCGCAACTTTATGAAGGTGGAGATAAACGTTGGGAGCCAAGCGGTGAGGGGGATGTAGAAAGATTATATCTGGACGAAAATGGTAAAAGTAAACATAGTATTATTGCCGGCAACGTAATTAGCACCTTTAACGGTCCAGCCGTTTTCAATTCCAATATATACAAATCCTTCTTGAATGATCTGGAAGCTAAAAAACAAGCCGGATTTTTAGCTGACTATAAAACATATGGATATGATTGGAGGTTGTCACTTCAAGATATTTTGGCGGATGAGATATTGGCGAGTGAGCTACG
>JBBDVD010000030.1:0-4909 GCA_040903565.1 Minisyncoccota bacterium | reverse complement strand
CTACGCTCACTCGCCGCTGATTCCAAATCGGGGAAGGTAACTATCGTTGCCCATAGCAACGGCGGCCTGTTGGCCAAGGCGTTGGTAAATCAGCTTGAAAATGAAGGAGGTAGCGAAGCCGCCACCCTCATAGACCAAATAATCTTAATAGGCTCACCACAATTCGGTACTCCTCAAGCCATCGGCTCTCTTTTACATGGTTTTGATTCTGGAATATTGGCGCGCTATTCAGATGCTCGCGCTCGTGACTTCGCTCAAAATGCTCCCTTTGCCTATAACCTCTTACCTCATAGTGATTACTACAACAACTCCGGCGTTACGATTAGTCAGCCGTTAATCAGTTTTAGTGACGGTGAAGCGACGCAGAAATTCATTGATGCGTATGGCTATGGGGTAACCAATGCCACGGAATTGGAGAATTTTCTACTTGGTAGTGAAGGCCGCGTTGCTCCCGCATATAGCGACTTAATAAATCCTGCCAAAGCTAACGGTCATCTATTAAACCAAAGTAATAACGAATACTCAGCCATTAGTGCCGGCTGGCTACCGCCAGCCGGCATCCAAATCCACCAAATCGCCGGTGTGGGAGAGCGTACGGTGGCGGGTATCGCTTATAAGACCACCAACTATTGTGAACAGGCAGTCTCGGCCCTAAACGGTTGGTATTGTGCAAACAGTAAAAAGACGCTTGGTTATTCACCTGTCCGGGTCATTGACGGTGACGGTACGGTTGTTGAACCAAGCGCGTTGGTGATGAGTACTGATAATCAGAACGTTAAAAGGTGGTGGGTGGATGTACAGTTGGTGAATAAGAATAAAGTATTCGCTGTGGAACCATTCAGAACAAAACATAAAGATCTACTAGAAATCACAGATGTACGTAACCTCATATTTAATAATCTCTTGGCCACTTCAACCGTTACCTACACGTATATATCAGACACCAAACCCGTTTTAGACGCAGAAGATCGCCTCTCCTTCACCCTCCATTCACCTCTCTCCCTCTCATATACTGAGAACGATGGCACAGTAGTCAACGAACAAAATCCTTCTGGTCGTTATTCGGAATATACCCGCTACGGTGAGGTGCAAGTCGTCGACATCTTCAACGAGGAAGGGCAGGGCAATATCGTGTTAAATGGTGAGGAGACCGGCAGCTTTACGTTAGAGGTAGAACAATACAACGGTAATGAAAAGATTGCTGCTACTACATACTCTGGCATACCATCCAGTGCGTCCACGGTCGCGACCATAGAGGTGAAAGGTAGTACTATTGGTGACACAGAAGCTTTGTCGGTTGATTATGATGGTGACGGCACCAGTGATTTTGAATTAGAACCGCAAACCGGCGAAGAGGTATCTCTGCCGACAGAATTACCGACAGAAGAATCGGAGCCGACCCTGGAAGAGTTGGTGAATGAGCTAAAAACGTACATTGATTTAAACGTTTCCAAAAAATCCATCAAGCGTCAGTTATCCCAACAGTTAGACAGCATGTACAACACCTATGTGCGCGTTGAAGCGCTTAGAGAACGACATCCCAGATTTGCTCATCTATTTAATACCAAGCGCCTGGTTAGTTTGCAGATTAAGGTGATCGAAAGGCAAGTAAATCTATATCAGCGCCTCAGGCAGATTGATTCTGGTGTAGCAGGTGAGATTAAGAGATTATTAAAAGTAATTGAGAGTAAATTATGAAATTTTTGACTAAGTGGAGCCTATTATCGTTATTGATTGTTTCTGCTGCAGGTTTTTTATCCCTCCACATATTAGGAGTGTATGAACTATGTACAGAGAACGGAGTAAGAAGCTGGGAGTGTACTGAATATTTAGGCAACATTAAGACCTATTTATTATTCCTCGCGCTCTATTTATTGCCACTGATTATTACCTTACCTTTTCGTCCAGTTGTCTTCGAAGCTTGGAAAAAATTTGCCGTGTGGGCAGTTCCTATTCTGGTTATAATTACCATAGCACTGGCTTCGATTGAGACAAGTAGTGGTATAGGAGGCGGTGTGGAGCAAATGATGATCCTTTACGCCATTATTGGTTTATACGTTTTGTATCTAATAACCTCACTTATCATCATCGCCCGGACTTGGTTGAGAAACAGAAGTAAGTGAACGTAGCAAACGTCGGTTATAATATCTCTATGTTCAACAAAACATTCTACAAATTCCTCTTTAGCTTTCTCATCGTCGTCACCATCGCCCTCTTCCTAGTCCTCGTCGTCGGTGCCACCAGCTAACAACTAAAATCCCCTAGGTCGGTCCTAGGGTAAAGACAAAATGGCACAACGACAAACATCATTTGCTATCGGTGAGTTTTACCACATATACAATCGTGGTAATCACAAGCAGGAAATTTTTCTGGATAAACAGGATTATGATCGCTTCCAAAGGTTGCTTTATCTATGTAATGGCTCTGTGCCGATAAATATACGTGACATACGCACATCCAGTGTAGATTTTTATAAATACGAAAGAGGCGATCAGCTGGTGTCTATAGGAGCGTATTGTTTAATGCCCAATCATTTTCATGTACTCGCAACTCCTTTAGTAGAAAACGGCCTAAGTGTTTTTATGAAGAAACTTGGAACCAGCTATTCAATGTATTTCAATAAAAGATATGGCTTTACGGGATCCTTATTTGAAGGTAGATACAAAGCTTCGTACGTAGGAGAGGATACCTACTTGAAATATCTCTATTCTTATATACACCTCAACCCGATGAAACTGTTGGGTAAGGAATGGCGGGAGAAGGGAGTATCTAGTACTAAAGAGGCCATAGATTATTTATCTAAATTTCCACACTCTAGTTTTTATGACTACGTAGGCACCTCTCGGCGAGAAGGGGTCATATTATCACCTGAGGGATTTCCTCAGTATTTTCAAACTTCAAAAGAGCATTTTACTGAGGTATTAGATTGGCTTTCCCCTAGGACCGACCTGGGGGAAGAGACCGACCTGGGGGAAGAAGGGGAGGATTTTGTTGAGATGTTTTTGCGTTTATAATAAGGGACCTTTTCGGGGTGTAAGCATAAGCTTGCGCCCCACATTCGGAGCTTAATGAGAATAAACTCTCATTTATCTCCTCATTCGGGGTGTAGCATAGTGGTAGTGTGCACGCATGGGGTGCGTGTGGCCCGGGTTCGATTCCCGGCTCCCCGACAAGAAAGCGAGAAAGCGCCTAACCCCCTAGGTCGGTCCTAGGGGGATTGTGCGATTCCCGGCTCCCCGACAAGAAAGCGAGAAAGCGCCTAACCCCCTAGGTCGGTCCTAGGGGGATTGTGTTTTTCATATAGTCTGGTAGATTAATGGGCAACAGGCTCATGACAGTCGGTCTGGTAGCGAAAAGGTTACCAGCTAATGAACCAATTGGTTCGCCGGCCGAGGTCCATCTCTATTTTATTGAGGGTGGGGTCGAAGCCTATGAAAACGCCGTTTGCGTTTCTCTGGGCCTGTTTTATATCAGAAAGTAGTAGTTAGAAAGTAGAGAGTAGTATTTTTAACTTCGTTAAAAATACTAGGAAATACACAGTGTTTACTTCTACTTACTAATTCCTACTTACTACTTACTAAACAAATGGCAATTACAAAAGCAAAGAAGCAAGATATCTTGGCCAAGCTCGAGGGAGTAAAGAACGACTCCGATTCGATTGTGTTCGTATCCTTCCGTGGCCTACCAGTATCTGACGTTACTGCTATGCGAGCTAGCTTGCGTGAGGAGGGTGTTGGTTACTTCGTAGCCAAGAAGACTCTAATGAAGCGCGCCTTTGACGGAGCATTCGAAGGAGAGATGCCAGAGCTAGAAGGTGAAATCGCGGTCGCCTACAGCGCCGACGCAATCCTACCAGCTCAGAGCATCAAAGAATTTGCTCTGAAGTACAAAGATAATATCGCCATAGTTGGTGGTATCTTCCAAGGAGTATATAAGTCTCGCGAGGAAATGACCGAGATAGCGTCCATTCCATCCTTGCAGGTACTTCGCGGTATGTTCGTTAATGTGATTAACAGCCCAATCCAAGGATTGGCAGTAGCACTAAACGCATTAGCCGAAAAGAAAGCTTAAAACTTCCAAAATCGACGTAGTTGCACCGGTTTCAGAAATTTTGTTCGTCGTCGTACTACCTTGTACGCCTCGCTCTCAAAATTTCCTCCAACCGGCACAACTGCATTCGATTTGTGAAAGTTTAAAATTTTTCTGACTGAAACTAAAAACTAACAACTTTAAACTTAAAACTAATTTATTATGTCTGAAGAAACAAAGAACGAGTCTGTGGAGGAAACTACCGCGGCTCCCGTAGAGGAAACAAAAGAAGAAAAGGCTGAAGTTCCAGCTGAGTTCAAGAAACTAGTAGAGGAGGTAGAGAAGATGACTGTACTCGAGCTTCACGCATTCGTGAAGGTTCTTGAGAAGCACTTTGGTGTTTCGGCCGCGGCTGTCGCTGTGGCTGGTCCTGCCGCTGGCCCTGCTGCCGAAGAAAAGGATGAGTTCACAGTCGAGCTTACTGAGGCTGGTGCCCAGAAAATTGCTGTGATTAAGGTAGTCAAGGAGGTTCTTAGCCTGGGTCTTAAGGAGGCTAAGGACATGGTTGACGCCGCTCCAGCTGTCGTTAAGGAGGGTATGAAGAAGGAGGATGCGGAAGCCCTCAAAGCAAAATTGGAAGAGGCAGGTGCAAAGGTTACTCTCAAGTAATCTTTCAGCCGAAAAAACACCGACAAGCGTCGGTGTTTTTTTATTGTCTTACTTTTGCTTTGAGGGCTTCCGGGCCGGAGATGCGCTTATACAAAACAGTCCGGGGGACTGTTTTGTATTTGACGCATCGAGGCGTGGTCAGAAGCACTTAGCAGAATTCTGCGAAGCAAGAATTATGGTTAGTGACTTGTGACGAGGCTCTTAAGGCTAA
>JBBDVD010000029.1:2794-7064 GCA_040903565.1 Minisyncoccota bacterium | reverse complement strand
AGCCAAAACTAACCTTGATCTCAAAAACTGAGGAATCATTCTTTAATTTTAACACACGCTCGTTTTATACGACGCTTCGTATCTACAGGACCTATAATATAAGCCACAGTAAAGGGATCTGGTGAGCGCTCTAAGCCAGTGAGCGCTACCCGAAACGGCCAAAGCACCTCCCCCTTCCCTTCGGACAAAACGTAGTCCCAAAGAGAGTTTTTGATTGCGTCTGGGGAAGAAAAATCAGTCTTTTCTAGGAGTTCCAAAAGTTTTTGCAAGCGTGGTAAAACCACTTCTAGAGAAGCGTCGTTCTTCCAGCGAATCATCGCCGTCGGCACGTCCGGGTCTTTGAAAGCAAAGTCATACTCCCCTGCCCCGGCCGCTGTGGAAATTTCTCCCAACGCTTCGGTGCGCTCTTTGATGGTGGGTAGTAGTTTCAACAGACGCTCTTCTGTAAAGTCCGGCAAAGTCAGCACCTTTTCCGGAAGAAAGTCCTGCACCTTTTTTAAATATTCTTCATCAGACAGGCTCCCCAAGTGCTGTTTGTTGAACCATAAAAACTTTTGCCTATCGAAAATCGCGCCGGCTTTATGGACTCCCGAAATATCAAAATCTTTTACCAGTTCTTCCAAAGTAAAAATTTCTTTGTCGGTTCCGGGATTCCAACCAAGTAATGCCAGATAGTTGATAATTGCCGCCGGCAAAAACCCTTCATCTAAGTATTCACTGACGGCCACCGCCCCATGTCGTTTAGACATTTTGCTGCGGTCGGGAGCCAGGATTAGCGGCAGATGCGCGTACAGAGGCCGACCAAAGCCGAGAGCCTCCTGAATGAGTATTTGTCTTGGAGTATTGGAGATATGGTCTTCTCCCCTAAGAACATGGGTGACTCCCATTTCAAAATCATCTACCACCACCGTAAGGTGATAAAGAGCGTCATTCAAAGAACGGGCCACCACGATGTCGCCTAGTTCGGTCGTGTCGAAAGTGATGTCACCGCGAATCAAGTCGGTGAAGGTGATGGTTTTGTTTGGATTCTTCAGGCGAACCACTTCCACCGTTTCCCCGGGGTTTTGTTTGCTCTCTTCTTTAGAAATATAGAAAACTCCCTTCCCTATCCCCTCATCCAAGTAACGGCGATAAATATCAACCCTTTCTGACTGTCTGATAATTTCTTCATTATCCCAATTTAAGCCAAGGGCCTGCAGACCGGAAATGATTTCATTTTCGAATTCTTTGGTGCTGCGAGTGCGATCGGTGTCTTCACTACGAAAGACAAACTTCCCTCCGTGGTGGCGAGCAAAGAGATAATTAAAAAGTGCCGTACGAACGGTGCCGATGTGCAAGTGTCCGGTTGGACTTGGTGGGATTCGGGTGACTATCATAGTAAATTTAAAAATTAAATCTCAAAATGCAAAATGTTGACGTTCGCGAGCTTCGCAAGAAGCGAGCCAATTTTTACATTTTACATTGTCATTTTGATTTTTCAGATTTAATTTTTGATTTTCTAAGTTTTACTCGTGCTCTCTCGCAATAGCTGTCAAGGTATCGGCTAGTGTATAGGCGGCGTTACCCACTGTCAAAGAACGAGCTTTCGTGCTCATTTCTGAAGTTACTCCTTCATCTTTAATAATACGATTTATCTCGGCCACCAAAATATCATCACTAAGATTATGTTCTTCGAGCACTATCGCACCCGTCCCTCTAGCGTAGGCGTAAGCGTTGCTTCTCTGATCTCTACTCAAACCTTCCGGGATAGGAATTATGATTGAAGGCTTACCGTTTTGGGCAATTTCAAATAGGGTGGTCGACCCAGCTCTGGCTATTACCAGATTGGCCGCCTGCAAAGCGGCAGCGAACTGTGCCGGGCCAAGTTGTCCAAAAACAAAATAATGTGAGAGAGGCTCATGGTCTTCAAACAAACTAGAGACTGAAGAACTTACGTTCTTGACATTAGCCTCCCCCACCTGATGCACAACAGTGAACTCCTGCAGTAGCTTGGACAACGAAGTAATAATAAAATTATTGAGACGTTCGGCCCCCAGAGAACCCCCTGTTACCAAAATCACCGGCCGGTCCTTAGGTATCCCCAACATATTGTATGGGTCACTGATAGGAGCACTGATAACAGAGCGGATAGGCATGCCAACGTGGGCTACTTTCTTGGCATCAAAGTATTCAGTTACCTCAGCATGAGCAATGCCAATGTAGCGAGCGAAGCGAGCGGCCAAAAGATTGGCTCTGCCCGGCACAGCGTCAGACTCGTGAACGACTATCGGTATCCGAAGGAGCCAGGCCGCCAATACCACCGGTACGCTGGTATATCCCCCTTTACTCATTACGACATCAGGATAAATAAGTAGTAACTTGAAGAAAGCCACCATTACACCAAAAGCCGTCTTGAAAAGGTCCAAGAAATTGAGCAGGCCACCATAGCCAACTCTGTTCTTCCCGGCCGGCACTTTAACGAATTTTATCGCTAACTCGTCGAGAGAAGACTGACTATATGGATTTGGGCCCAGGTAAAAAAGTTCACTACTTCTTCCCTGCTCTAGATCGCGTCCGCGAACAGCTTCAGCAATCGCTATCAAAGGATAGAAATGCCCGCCTGTCCCCCCTCCTACTAATACGATTCGCATAATAATCTATATTAGCAGAGAAAACCTCCAAAATCGAGTTGATTTCTAGGCGCACGAGGAAAATTTTACGAGCCGTATATGGCATACGGTGAGTACACTTTTGCGAAGTGCAACAAAGAAATCAACCGATTTTGGAGGTTTTCTTCTGGTACTTCGACACATTTAAGATAATACCCACAGACGCCAAGGTAGCCAACATGGCTGTACCACCATGACTTATAAAAGGTAGCGGCAAGCCCAATATGGGCGCCAATTTTATCATGGCGGCAATATGTAGAAAGGCTTGTAGGGTTATCAGGGTTATTAACCCTATTACCAGCAACATACCGAAATCATCCGGCGCCCGAGACGCCAAGCGATACCCGCGGAAAGCAAAAGCGGAAAAAAGCAGGAGAAGAATAAGTGTACCCACAAAACCAAACTCCTCGGCAAACACCGCAAAGATGGAGTCGCCAATAGGCTCAGGTAAATACTCAAACTTTTGAACACTTTGACCAAAGCCGCGACCATAAAGACCGCCGCTACCGACAGCAATTAGGGATTGATTTATTTGGTAACCGACTCCTTGCGGGTCAAGCCCGGGATCGGCAAACGACATCAGACGCAAACGAACGTAGTCGTGGACTGAAGCTAATATGACCAGGAGAACAAGGCCGGCGACAGCAATAGCCAACAGATCCTTCCACCTGCCGGTACGAACAAAAAACATTGTTGCGCCGGCGGCGACCATTATCAAAAACGTATCAGTATCTCTTTGCATCAATACCACAGCACCAACCGCCAGGACACTGACTAAAAAAGGCATTATGCTGTGCCAAAAGTCATCCTTGAAGTGGTGCTTGATACTAAACCAGGTGGCCATATATATGACAAAGGCTATCTTTAGCACTTCGGTCGGCTGAAAGGAAAGGCCGGCCACGCTTATCCAGCGCCTAGCGCCAGCATGTTCAATACCTATCCCGGGAATAAAAACGAGTAAGGATAAACAAATGGCGAACAAGAAAATATAAAAAGCAAAACGTCGCCAGATGCGGTAATGGACTCTGCTCATTATAAACATCGCCATGAATCCACCGCCAATACCCAAGACTATCTGCGTGAAAGCCACCGAAGAAAAGCTAGCTCCATCGCGTGCCAAAAGACCCAGTGAAGCTGAGGAGAAAATAAAAAAACCGACACTCACCAAAATGAGTACTATACCGAGCATTATGCGATCGATGGATTTGGGAGTGGCCATAAGTTACTGAGTTACTAGGTTACTAGGTTGCTGAGCAGTAATGCTTTTTATAAATTTGCGAAGCATCTTCTGCAAGCTAAGACAGTCATTTTTTAAATCTTCCTCTGTTTGTTTATCAATATAATTTAAACTATGTGCCACAATTGTTTGTGTTTCTAGTTCAGCTACCGAACCAAGAGCTATTCTCAAAAATTTAGTGAAATCTTTTGGGGTTCTTCGAGCGTGACCTTCGGCTATATTAGAAGGTATAGATACAGAGGACCTTCTCATTTGATCAATCAGACCATAACGTTCTTCTTGTGGAAATTTTTTTGTCGCATCATATATCTTGATAACTAAAGCCATTGCCAGTATCCATACATTTAAATCTTTGTAATCCATACCTAGAAACTTAGCAACCTAG
>JBBDVD010000029.1:1615-2694 GCA_040903565.1 Minisyncoccota bacterium | reverse complement strand
AGCAGGATGCCGACTAAGGCAAAAACAAACCCTAACACCCAATACCGCATCACCACCTTGTAGGCCGGCCAACCGATCGCCTCAAAATGATGATGAAGCGGTGCAATCAAAAATATTTTTCGACCGAAGAATTTCTTGGAAACTATCTGCATAACATTAGTCACGACAGTTACTACCAACAGAAATCCTACGATAGGGAGTAGCGACACCCCTTCCCCTTCGCCCAAAGTATCGGTCATAAAAGCAATCAGAGTAAGCGACATAGTGAGTGCCATCACCCCGGTTTCAGTCATATAAAAGCGTGCCGGCGGAATATTAAACCACAAGAAGGCCAGTATGCCCCCGACAATCGTGGCCGACAAAGCCGCGATATCAAACTGTTGTTGCCACAGAGCGATACCGGTATAGGCGGCAAAGATAAACATAAACACCCCTCCCGAAAGACCGTCCAGGCCGTCAATGACTCCCGACATATATATGCAGACCGCCACGAAGACAAAGGCCGGGATAAACCATATTCCCAACCACAATTCGCCAAATCCCAAGACTGAGACGGTGCTGACCTCAAGCTTTTCATAAAACCACCATCCCATAAACATGGCCGTTCCAGTCACCGCCGCCAAGCGATACGAGAGAGGCAGGCCGCCGGCGAAGTGCTTGCCGTTCCCTTTGATGGTTGATATGTCGTCGATAAGTCCGACCAACGCGCCGATGGCTAGAGCCAAGAGCGGTAGCCAAGTTTGTGAGCGAGAGAGAAAATTGAGTTCACCAAAAATAGTTTCGGGCCAGAACCATTGCAAAGCAAAAATCAAAACTACTGTCATAAACACACTCAGCCAAATCACCGTTCCTCCAAGCCTTGGCGTATTGGTATCGCGTTCTTTGTGCAGGTCGTCAAAAAGCGGCGTCCCTCCCCCACCGTAACCATTTCCCTTGCCGGAAACTTTTTTCCAAGCCTGATACTTATATAAGTAGTGGGTCACCAAGGGGGTGATGGCAATACCAATTGCAAAAGCTATAGCGGTGGGTAGAAAAACTTTGATTAAGGTGAGTTCCATGTTGAAAAGTTAAAAGTTAAA
>JBBDVD010000029.1:0-1515 GCA_040903565.1 Minisyncoccota bacterium | reverse complement strand
GCTAGAGTCGTGTAGCCGGTCTTTGAGGCTAGGACAGTACCGATGCTTTCCACTATACGATTGGTGTTTTCAACCTCTAGTCTTTCCCCTGCTTGGCTATAAAAGACACTCGCGGGTAGTGTGGTCTCCTCCAAAATATCCGGATTATTTTTAATCAGGTATTCCATCAGCTTGGCCACTTCTCTGGCTGTGCCATAGGCGCCCGCTTCAGTCGGAGATATATCCAAACCGGTTGGGTTGCGAAAGTAGGTTTGACTGAGGCCAAGTTCTTTAGCTCTTATGTTCATGGCTTTCACAAAAGATGTTGCTCCGTCATTTGGCTCTAATACTGCTCCGGCGGCAGCAGCCAACGCATAAGCACCATCATTGGAAGAAGTGAGCAAAATAAGGTCGGACAAACGGCGATAAGGAAAACTTTCACCGGGTTGCAGTCCGCTCTCCCCCGCTTGGCTTATGGCCTCGTGGGTCATAGGTATGACGGCCCCTTCGTCAATTATTTCTCTAGCGACCAAGGCGGTCATCAACTTAGTAATACTTGCCAAGGGCCACGACAAGTCAGCTTCGCGCTCAAACATCACCCTACCTTCACGCACGTCGAAGACAAAGGCCGCGCGCGCGCCGATAGAAATATTTAGAAAAGGTTCCTCCTCTATGGAAGCGTTGCTTGGGGTTACGCCGCTGGAATTGGCGATATTGGCATTGGGATCTACTCGACTATTGAGCTTGTCCAAAACAAAAGGCGTCGCTCCTAAAGAAAATACTCCGAGAAGTAAAGCCCCGACAACCACCAATTGACGTTTGACTGGTAAGGCTGGCTTTTCTACCGACACATCAGCTAAGATTCCTTCGCCTTCCTCTCCAGTAACATCTTTTGAAATGTCTTGCTCGACAGTCTCATTCAGTTCTTCGGTTTTTATTTTTTCTTCAGGCATTTTATTTCTATCGTGATTCATCTTCCAACTCCTGCTGTTTTTCAAAATTTTCCAGCGCGTTCATTACGTTAACATAATCAGACAAGCCCGTCTTCTCGCTTATTCCCAAATGTCGCATCAGCATGATAGTGGGAACAAACTCGCTTCGCTGTCCTCTCAAACTCCGCTCAATGAGACCACGAGTTTCTAAGGCTCGTAATATATATGAGGAGTTAACCCCCCGGATTCTATCTATCTCTCCGCGAGAGACTGGCGAGCGGTATAGTACGATGGCCAAGGTTTCCGCTCCGGCCTTGCCAATGTCGCGCTTCAATTCGTCTTTACGCAAATTCTCTATCAAAGAGTCAAACTGTGGCGCAACTGCCAACTCTACTTCTTCGTCGGTCATTACTAAGGCAGTTGCGCCGCTCTTAAGGCGCTCTTCGAGCGCCTTAAGAGCGGCGCTCACCTCTCCCTCCCCCACTTCCAAAATCTTGGCCAAGGCCGATTTCTTCATTGGGGCGGCCTTATAGAAAAGTATAGCTTCTATCGCTCTATCTAGTTGCATCACCAACTATTATAACAGACGCTTAAAAAGACGGCG
>JBBDVD010000028.1:3041-7529 GCA_040903565.1 Minisyncoccota bacterium | reverse complement strand
ATGGTATATGATACTAATGCCATAAATTGTATCTAGACGCTCGAGAAAGAACGGGATAACTCAAGGATGAGACAAAAGAAAGCTCAAACCAAACCTACAAAATGAGCGAATTTATCTTCGTTTCAGAAAAATATCTCAGTCGCCGTATGTCCATCATATACGTCTTCCTCGTTATTTTTCCTCCAACGAAGGCAACTTCATCTCATTTTGTAGGTTTGAGGGATAAGGGTGCGTACTGTATTCAATTTTCATAACAATAACAAAAAGCCGGCGCAAAGCGTCGGCTTTTTGTTATTGTTATCTGCAGTCTAGAGACTGCGGATTTAAGCGACAATACTCAGCTTGTCTAACGTTTTCTCGGAGGAAAGGACCTTGCTGTATATAGTCAGGTTCTACAGGAAAGTTGGATCTGTTGAGTCCAAGACCGCCGACCAGCAAGTTAACTATTCCCCAAAGGCTCACTAAAAATACGAAAGCCGCGATGCCATATAATGCCAGTCTCCTAGCACTTTCCTGATCGGGCGAATTTTGTTTGCCGAGAATGAAATATCTGAAGACATTCCAAATGAAGAATAGTAGGGCTAAACCGAAGAGAAAAGGGATGAGTATGTTGCTAATAAACAGCGTGATACCGATGATAAATTCCTGCAAGTTTCTCATGATGTTCTATTATAGTACTTGAACACATTAGATTTTCAATACTAAACAACTAACATGTCCTTCAATCATTACGCAAAAATTAAACGGATCCTGGAGAACGTGAAAACGGATTGGCATATAAGACTGATAAAAGAACCCACCAAAGCTAAAAATTTCAAGGGAGATACGATTGTTTTTACTCACTACTATCGTATCTATGATGGACAGGGAAAGCCGATAAAGTATTGTAAATTTCAACAAATAGAGCGACTAGCTAAAGTTCTTAACCTTGAGCTAAAGCAGTTGCCGGTCATCTCTGACCAGTTGGCGGATAATAAGTGATGAGGTGGTAAGGTAATATGTTATTGATTATGAAATATCTTATTTTAGTTCCCTCGTTATTATTGCTGACCATCGTTTGTTATTACGTAGTGACTCTTTATCAAAAGATACAAATTTCGACCAAGCTGGTTCAGAAAGCTGAACCGTTTCGACTTATGTCAGCAGATGATTCGGTTACAGTTTTGGTGTTGGGTGACAGCACAGCGGTTGGTGTTGGCGCTGATGAGCCTGCCTTGAGCGTGGCCGGTCGCTTGGCTAACCACCTCGACGCAACATTTGTAGAAAATCTTTCCCAATCCGGTGCTAAGTCGGAAGATTTGAAAGGACAGATATCTTCCGCGTCGAAAGATTCTTACAAATATATCTTGATCCAGATAGGGGGGAACGATATCATTAGCTTCAAAAGTGCAACTAAAGCAGCTGAGGAATTAACTGACGCCGTCAAAACTCTGCCAGCGACAGAAAACCTAATTGTCCTATCGGCCGGTAATGTCGGGGGAGGCACGTTCTTTCCTCATTTCCTGCGACCGTTATATACAAAAATCAACCTCGCTTACCACAAATCCTTCGCTAGGGTGGTGGAAGAAGCCGGGGGTACGTATGTAAATCTTTACGTCGAACCCGCTAAGGATCCATTCGTGCTTCAACCGGAGCGTTATCTGGCTTTAGATGGCCTCCACCCTTCTTCGGAAGGTTATAGGGTATGGTTCAGGCGAGTACTAGAGGAGATTGAATAATTTTTCATCCTAAATTTGAGTCTAAAATCAATCATTGAATATAGGCTTTTATTCTGCTAGTATAGCCGAGCGTATAAGCGCGCGAGCTGGTAAAAGCAAACTGCTTTGCTTTTATCCCAATCGCGGAGCGAATTGCCGATGTTTACGAGGCAATAGGGAGTTGGCAGAATTCGACTGACTTCTTACTTTCAAACGAGCGAAATGATAGTTTACTATCATTTCCGAGCGAGGGCCGAAAGAAACGACAGTTACAGAAGCTGTCCACTCATTGGGTATTTTGTTCTTCATTTTTTCTTTCATAATTTTCTTTGTCCGCGCTTAGCTCAGTTGGTAGAGCATTCGACTGATACTCGAAAGGTCCTAGGTTCGAACCCTAGAGCGCGGACAAAGGATGTTACCAAAAACAGCCAGACTATGTCTGGCTGTTTTTGGTAACAAGCAAGCCGACTGCTCGGCTTGCGTTCCTTTGTCCGAGGCGGAGCGTTGTGTTTTTCTCCGTAAGGAGAGTAAAACACCGCGAGCCGTGGGGACGAGCATATATTTTTAATGAAACGAAGTTAATATAAAAATAATGACTCGTGTCGACAAAGAAAAGTATTTGTAAATGAAGAACAAACTATCTCAATGAGTCTTGCGAAAGCCTTCTTAACAGAAGCTGTTCAGGTTGTCGCTATTCTTCCTTACGTCAGAACAGCAGGCAACCTCTTGCAAAGTGCCCCCGGCACTTTTCACCCAGGCTTTCTCACTCGAAAGGTCCTAGGTTCGAAAACCTTGCCTGATATTTCTGGAGTTTACGAACAGAAATATCGACAAGGTGTACTGGTCATGTAAGCAAAGCTTTCTTTCTGCGCTCGCTCGGAAATGTCCAAGCTAAGGCTTGTCCATTTCGCTCGCTCGCTTGAAAGTAATGACCGAAATCCCTAGAGCGCGCACCAGAGAGAAAAACAGCCCCTGCGGGCTGTTTTTCGATACTGGTGCGGGCCGGAGCTATGTTGTGGCAACGACAAGCGAGGCGGGGTCGAGAGTGCTTAGTAGAATTGGAGCGCGGAGCAAGCGAACAATTATACTTAGCAACTCGTGACCACAAACAAGGGAGGAGTGCGCACAGATCCAAAATCTCTCCTTATCATCGATGATAAGGAGAGGCAGGTTTAAATTTGGTGGAACTTGAGGAGGGTGGAGAGTATACTGGCATTATGCAACCGCTAGCCTCACGCATTCGCCCAGTTTCTCTCGATGAATTCATCGGGCAGGAGCATTTGGTGGGCAAAGGGAAACCTATAAGAGAGGCCATAGAAAAACATCATCGCTTTTCTTTTATCCTCTGGGGACCGCCGGGAGTGGGGAAGACCACTCTGGCGCGTATTTACGCCAAGGCTTTGGACGCGGAGTTATTTGAGCTTTCGGCCGTTTCGGCGGGCAAAGAAGATATCAGGAAAATTCTAAATACTCCATCGCTTCGCCCTAAGGTATTATTTCTCGACGAAATTCATCGTTTCAATAAAGCCCAACAGGACTTTCTTTTGCCGTACGTGGAGTCGGGTACGTTGACGCTCATTGGTGCCACGACCGAAAATCCTAGCTTCGAGGTTATTTCCGCTCTCTTGTCTCGCACACGCATATTTATTCTAAACGAGCTCGGTGAAGATGATATAAGACAGATAATAAAACGCACCAAGGTCAAAGTTCCAAAGACTGCTCAGGATTGGCTAATCAGGATGGCTAATGGCGACGCTAGAGCGATGCTCACTTTACTGGATCAAACCAACGAGTTACACGGCAGTATCTCCGTCGAGAATTTGGAAAATACACTTCAGTCTACCCACCTCCGTTACGACAAAAAGGGTGAGGAACACTACAACACCATCTCAGCTTTTATAAAAAGCATGCGAGCCAGCGACGCTGACGCCGCCATCTACTATCTAGCCCGCATGGTGGAGGCGGGAGAGGATCCGTTGTTTATCGCCCGGCGGATGGTCATATTTGCGTCGGAAGACATTGGATTGGCGCAGCCAACCGCTTTGGTGGTTGCGAACGAAGTATTCCGCGCTTGCGAGATTATCGGCTATCCAGAATGTGCTATCAATCTAGCTCATGGTGTCGCCTACTTAGCTGAAGCTAAAAAAGATCGTCGTTCTTACGATGCTCTCAAATCCGCTCAGGACGATGTCCGAAAGCTTGGTAACCTACCCATACCTACTCATCTGCGTAATGCGCCAACCAAGCTCATGAAAGACCTAGGCTATGGCCAAGGACAAAAGTGGGAAGCGGGCTTTGAACACGAAAAGGGCTACTTGCCGGAGAAGATTAAGGGTAAGAAATATCTTTAGCGATATAGCAGATACGCTATATCTGTTGGCGTTTTGGGGCTTCTCAGTGTATGCTGTTTCTGATGAGTGATAAAAGGGAAGCGACAATTTTTGAGTTTATAGACCGAACGGCCGACCTGGAAACTGGTAGGTTGTCTTTTAACTATGTGGTTCATTTTGATGATAAATCAATTGAGACCTTTTCGGAGACCGTTGAGTTGGGTGGAGGATTTCAATTGCGTCAATTACCCCCAGAGTTCACGGTAGATATTCTAGAAGATCTGCATTTAATACTAGGCATCAGCTACTACAAGCTTTTTTGCCCACCAAAATTTAGCACTGATATCAAGCTTTCCAATAGTCAGGCAGAATTCTGGAACACTATTTATACTAGCGGGTTGAGCGAGTTTCTCTTCCGAAATCAAATTGACCCGAAGAGCGTCGCCCGCTTCGCGGGCGAC
>JBBDVD010000028.1:0-3031 GCA_040903565.1 Minisyncoccota bacterium | reverse complement strand
CCCCCCCCCCCCCCCCCCCCCCCCCCCCACGCTGAGTACCAGCGCCAATCAAAACGGCTTCCAGTCGACCAAAATAAGCTCCTCACAGGTATTGGCGGGGGAAAGGACTCGATAGTCTCGCTCGAACTTTTGCGTGAATTTGAACAGACTGGCTTTACTGTCGAGACTAGCAAGGAAAATGTTATTGCAAAGGAAGTAGCCGATATTGCCAAGATACCGCTTATTGCTATTGAGCGAACTATAGACCCAAAATTAATAGAGGGGGTAGAGGGAGCGTATAGCGGCCATATACCCATCTCAGCTATTTATGCCTTTTTGGGTGTCTTGCAGGCGGCTCTTAGTGGCCAGAGCGCATTTGTGGTTTCCAACGAATATAGCAGCAGCTTCGGCAACTTTGAGAGTGAAGGCAATGAGGTTAATCATCAGTGGAGTAAGTCGGTAGAGTTCGAGAGAATTTTCCAGACATATATCCGAGAAAATCTCACCACTAGCATCAAGTATTTCTCCCTCCTTCGACCTTTCTTTGAACTACGAATAGTTAAAAAATTCGTGGCGGTCGGAGAAAAATATTTTCAAACATTCTCTAGTTGTAATCGTAACTTCACCCACACGCATGACGGTTCTTCGCGTTGGTGCGGTGAGTGTCCGAAGTGTGCGTTTGCCTTCTTAATGCTTGGTGCTTTTTTGCCGCGAGAAAAGGTGGTGGAAATTTTCAAAAAAGATTTATTTTTGGATGATTCACTCTTACCTCTTTTCAAGGATATTTTAGGTTATGGTGATATGAAGCCGTTTGACTGCGTGGGCACTTTTGATGAGTCTCGAGTCGCCTTGTCGCTTGCGTTGTCGAAATGGCCAGGGGTGCCAATGGTAGGGAAGTTGACTGACTTGATTAAAGACGCTGTATTAAACGAAGAGGTTTTCAAAGCGCAAAAGGCTGATACGGTGCCGAGTAGATTTCGACTGTATGGCATGGAGTCAGCTTTGATTTTAGGCTATGGAAAAGAAGGACATGCCACTGAGGTTTTCCTAAAGGAGCGTTTTCCTAATATGAAAATTAGCATTGCCGATCAAAAAGACAACGAGAACTATCTTGATAAGCAACATGATTTTGATATCACCATAAAGACTCCGGTAATTCCACAAGAAAAAGTAACCAGACAATCAACAACCGCGACGCAATTGTTCTTTGCTGCAGTACCTCGCTCACAAATTATTGGTATTACTGGTAGTAAAGGAAAGAGTACTACTTCGACCTTGATATATTCTTTGTTAAAAGAGTCTGAGAAGAAGGTTCATTTGGTTGGCAATATAGGCATTCCAGCTTTGCAGTATTTATTAGACACAAAATACACCGACGAAGACTTGTTTGTATGCGAATTGTCGAGCTATCAATTGGAGGACCTTGATGTCTCACCTCATATCGCTGTTATCACATCACTTTTCCCAGACCACCTTGATCATCACGGTTCTTTGGAAACATATTATGAAGCCAAGAAGAATATACTTTCTTTCCAAGAAGAGAATGATTTCTATATTCATGCCGATGGTTTTTCATACTTGAAAGATTGGGAAGAAGAAACACCAGCGAAAAAGTTGGCGGTTGGAAGTTTACCTTTTGCCATCACGGCTAAGTCGCTTCGGGGAGAGCATATGCGTTCTAATGCATCTTTGGCTTATACGGTAGCCAAGTTATTTGGTATAGGAGACGATGTGGCAGAAGGAGTAATAAATAATTTTGTCGGATTGCCACATCGATTGGAGATGGTCGGTACATTTAATAACATTGAATTCTATGACGACTCGATCTCCACTACCCCTGAGTCAACCATTGCTGGTATGCGAGCGATTGGAAATGTGGATACTATTATTTTAGGCGGCGTTGATCGCGGGTACGACTTTACCGCGCTTGAACAAGAGTTGAAAACAGCTGGAGTAAAGAACATTGTCTTGTTTCCAGACAGCGGGGAGCATATGCTGTCTTCTGAAGATGGATTTAACATTCTTCACACAAGTTCCATGGAAGAAGCGGTACAGTTTGCCTATGCGCACACGCGCGAAGGGAAGGCATGCTTGTTGTCGCCGTCAGCCCCAAGCTATAATCTCTTTACCAATTTTGAAGAACGCGGACAGGCTTTTAGTAAATCTGTAAGTAAGTATGCAAAAAATTAACCTAGAAAATATTAAGAAAGTCCATTTCATAGGAATTGGCGGCATCGGCATGTCGGGCTTGGCGAGGCTGTTTTTGCATGAAGGTAAAGAGGTGAGTGGCAGTGACCGCGCGCCGTCGGCTATCACGGGCGCATTGGAGCAGGAGGGAGTGATTTTTTTTCCAAGCCAAAGCGCGGAAAACATAAGTTCGAGGCAAGGCCTCGAACTGGTGGTATATACCGAAGCGATGTCGGAAGACCATCCAGAAATGGTAGCGGCGAGAGAGATGGGTGTACCCCCACACCTTTCTTCGGATAGTCCTTCGGACGCTGAAAGCAATCCGAAGAAAGGTGTCGGGGGTGTACCGATGATGAATTACTTTGAAGCGCTTGCAATGGTTGCCAACGAGTACTACTTAATTGCGGTAGCTGGGACGCACGGCAAGACCACCACGACAGCGATGCTTATCGATATTCTTGAAGAGGCCGGACTAGACCCAACCGCTATCGTCGGTTCGCTCCGAGCCAAAACGAAGAGTAATTTTAGAGCAGGGAAGAGCAAGTATTTTGTGGTTGAGGCCTGCGAATACCGACGAGACTTTTTGCATCTAAAGCCTGATGTTTTGGTTATTACCAATATCGAGGCCGAGCATCTCGATTACTACAAAGATTTAACTGATGTACAAATGGCCTTTCGCGAGCTAGCCGAAAAAGTACCACCCGATGGGGTGTTTATTGCTGAGGTGGCAAACCCTAATGTTACCCCAATTTTAACAGGTCTTTCCTGTAAAGTTGTTGACTACAAAACTTATCTCGATTTATCTCTATCGATGAAGATACCGGGATTGCATAATCGAATGAATGCGGCGGGGGGGTTTGGCGCC
>JBBDVD010000027.1:0-1282 GCA_040903565.1 Minisyncoccota bacterium | reverse complement strand
GTGTCCGGCGGGCCGGAGGGTGCACTTACCGGCGCCTGTATTATGATCGGAGGCGAACGCGAGATATTTGAACAACATGAGCAACTTTTCCGCGACATTGCCGCGCCGCAAGCGTATCAATTTTTTCCAGGGTCTGGCCGCGGTCACTTCATCAAGATGGTTCACAACGGCATAGAGTACGGCATGATGCAGTCGCTTGCCGAAGGGTTCGCGCTTCTTAAAAAGCAGTATCCAGACCTTCCGCTTGAGCGCGTAGCCGATGTTTATAATCACCGAAGCGTGATTGAATCAAGACTTGTTGGATGGTTAGAGAATGCGCTCCGCGAGCATGGTAATGAACTTGCGCAGGTATCCGGTTCAGTTGATCACACCGGGGAGGCCGAGTGGACGGTGAAGTCAGCAGAGCGTCTTAATGTAAACTTGCCGGTTATTGAAAAATCTCTTGCGTTTCGGGTTGCTTCGGAGAAACACCCGAGCTATGTAGGAAAAATTTTATCAGCTCTTCGAAATCAGTTTGGTGGACATAGTGTTAACTCGCCAGACAGTAATAAAAAGAATATATGATTGAACTAAGTTTAGGATTTGCCATAGCATCATTTCTTGCGGGATTACTTACATTCCTTGCACCGTGTACACTACCGCTTGTTCCTGCGTACCTGGGGTTTATCAGTGGCGTTGATCAGGAGGCGCTCAAAGATCCAAAAACAGCCAGAGGCGCGAGGCGTAAGATTTTCTTAAACGGTCTTGCTTTTATTTTTGGTTTTTCAATGGTATTTATCCTCTTCGGTGTTCTTGCTGGATTTGCCGGAACTGCACTTGCGCCATACCGTATATGGCTTGCGCGAATTGGCGGAGTATTGGTTATACTTTTTGGTCTCTTTATGCTCGGCGTTTTCAAACTACCGTTCTTTCAGACTGATAAAAGAATTCCCATTCCAAAATGGCTCACGCTCGGAAAGCCATCCAGTTCTTTCTTCATTGGCGGAACCTTTGCGCTTGGTTGGACGCCTTGCGTTGGTCCTATTCTTGGGTCCATTCTCTTGCTCGCCGGAACTTCTGGTACCGCGCTTCAAGGCGGGCTTATGCTCACCATATTCTCAATCGGATTGGCTATTCCATTTCTGATCATTGCGCTTGCGTTCTCTAGAGCAACTCACTATATAGAAAGCATTTCAAAATACCTTAAGTGGGTTTCAAGCATTGGCGGAGTGTTCCTCATTTTACTCGGTCTTCTCCTGGTAACCGATAACTTTGGACTTACCATCCAGTATGGATATGAACT
>JBBDVD010000026.1:3913-7768 GCA_040903565.1 Minisyncoccota bacterium | reverse complement strand
ATTTAACATCGGCTAATTATAGCAAATTGGTTAACTGGTTTCCTAGTTACTAGGTAACGAGGTGCGCCTGCGGCGCACCTCGTCGTAACCTAGCAACTTTGTAACTTAGAAACCTAGTAACTTAACCTAGTAACCTTGTAACTAGGTAACTCTATGCGATAATGACACCTATGGAAAAAGAAACAACTGAAAATCGAGGTCGAAACAGCAAGTTACTGGGGGTGACACTGGCAGTGCTTTTGTGTGCCGCGGCTTTTGTCTCCGGCTTAGAGATAGGAAAGGGAAGCCAACACGCGGTTTCCTTAGAGGCCGGCCTTTTCAACTTTCTTTCACCGGCTTCCAAACCCGATCAAGAAGCTGACTTGCGGGAATTTTGGCGAGTTTGGAATATTATGGAAGAGAAATTTGTCACTACCGACGAAGGACCCGATAAATCCGAACGCATCCGCGGCGCTATCGCCGGATTAGTAAGTAGTTATGATGATCCATACACCGTCTATATGCCGCCTGAAGATGCTACTCACTTTGCCGAAGATATCGGCGGACAGTTTAGCGGGGTGGGGATGGAAGTGGGTCTGCGCAACGGTATGATAACCGTCATCGCACCTTTGCCGGATTCTCCGGCCATGAAAGCTGGCATTCAATCAGGCGACGTCATCACTCGCATCAATGAAGAGACCTCCGAAAGAATGGCTGTCGACCAAGCTGTACGTTTGATTAGAGGTGACAGAGGAACCGAAGTCTCTTTAACACTGTATCGCCAAAACGAAACTGAATTAATCGAGGTGACTATTACGCGTGACACTATCACTATTCCTACCATGGAAACTTCAGTCGAGGGGGATGTTTTTATCATCCGCCTATTTAGCTTTAACGCGCTGGCTGAATCAAAGGTGCAGGAAGCCTTGGCTGAATTTAAACAAAAAGGATACAAGAAGTTAGTGCTGGACCTTCGCGGTAACCCCGGCGGCTATCTCGAAAGCGCTGTCTCTATCGCCGGATACTTCATGCCTCAAGGCAAAGTGGTGGTGCGAGAGAGCTTTGGAGAAAATAAAGACGAACAAGTCTACCGCACCTCCACCAGTCAACTGGTAAATATAGATCCGGACGATTTCGTGGTCCTTATCGACGGAGGATCCGCTTCGGCTTCTGAGATCCTAGCGGGGGCATTGGCCGAACATGGGGTGGCTACTACCATAGGTGATACCACCTTTGGTAAGGGCTCGGTACAAGAGCTGGTTAATCTACCAGATAAATCAGCCGTTAAGGTAACTATTGCTCGTTGGCTCACCCCGGAAGGAAAGTCGTTCTCCGACGGAGGACTAGCGCCGGACGTTAAAATCACCCGCACTCCGCAACACGTCACTGCCGGAGAGGATCCACAGAAAGAAGCTGCCCTTAAATGGCTTAAAGGTGAGAGGGATTTAGGCGAAAAGGTTAGTTTTAAATTCTAGGTTGAAGGTTATAGGTTTTAGGTTATAGTAAGGAGCGTTAATCGGGGCGGGGGGGGGGGGGGGCTCCGCCCCCGCCCACTAAACCCTATAACCCAAAACCTTATGAAAGTAATACTGCTTAAAGACGTCGCCAAAATCGGTCGCAAGAATTCCGTGGTTGAAGTCCCGACCGGATACGCCCAAAACCAGCTTATCCCCAAAGGTTCCGCTGCCCCTGCTACGCCGGCCAATTTAAAGGCTATTAAAAATATCCAAGCCGAAAAAGAGGCTGCGGCTGCCACGGCTGAAGAAAAATTTTTCGCCGCCAAGAAAAAACTCGAGGATCAGCCAATTATCATCGATGGCCTAAAGAGCGATAACGGACATCTTTTCGCCGCTGTGAAAGTAGAAAAAATAGTCGAAGCCGCCAAAAACCAAGGCGTCGACATAGAGCCCTCAATGATTTCCATCAACTCACCAATCAAATCGGTGGGGGAACACAAGGGTAGCTTAGTACAAGGAAAACACGAAGCCGAAATTGTAGTAAAAATTACCTAAAGACATTCTATGCATCCCGTTAGAAATAGCGAATAACTCAATACGGATATTTAAAAATTATCAGAATGTAAACTTTTAAGATTTATGGATCCAATCAAACCCAGTTCGCGTTCTATTTCTAACGGGATGAAAATCAAAGGTTTAGAAATGACGATCGCCGCGATAGTTTGTTCAGCCGTTATCCTGACTGGTTTGATATTATGGCAAAACAATCGCTCTGACGGCACAACCCTCATCCCCGGTGCAGAGGAGGCGATAGATGGACCTTTCGTAGCCGAGGAACAAAAAGTTAAAAATCCACTTAATGTAAACAATATGAACCCAACTGCTGTTATCAAGACCAACCTTGGCACTATTGAATTAGAACTTTTTGCCGACTTGATGCCCATCACTACCGGCAACTTTATGGAACTAGCTGAATCTGGCTTCTACGACGGGACCAAATTCCATCGCGTTATCGACGGCTTTATGATCCAGGGTGGTGACCCCAACTCCAGAGGTAATAATGAAGCCACCTATGGTATGGGTGGACCAGAAGAGAATATTCAAGATGAGTTTGTCTCTGGCGAATTATTGACCAACACCCGCGGTACTATTGCCATGGCTAACACCGGCCAACCAAATTCTGGTGGCAGTCAGTGGTTCATCAATCTTGGAGACAATACCAACCTAGACTTTGATAAACAACCACTTAGCTCAAAACATCCGGTCTTCGGCCGGGTAGTGAAAGGGGTGGAAGTGGTCGACGCTATCGCCAAGGTAGAAACTGACCAGCGCGATATACCAGCGAGTCCAGTAGTTGTGGAGTCGGTTACTATTAGCAAATAGTTTCTAGGTTAACGACCAGAAGAGATTCGCCGTCCGCCTGTCAAGGAAACCTATAATCGGTTTAGATGGAGTAGTTTTGTTTCTTCTTATCATCGATGATAAGAAGAAAGGGAAGTGTGGAGTGAGAAAGATGGTCTAGAGCTTTAGGGTTGCTAGGTCGCACCATAGAAAATACAAAAAGCAGCGCCGAAGGCGCCGCTTTTTGTGGTTTAGCTAGACTTGAAATATTATCCAGTCACGATATCAACTGTCTTCTTGGTGGTTTTATGTCCACTAAAACGAATTTTACGTGCTTCGCGAAAAGCCACTTTGCCGTCAGACATCGCAAAAAGTGTATGATCTTTACCAGCGCGAACATTGCGTCCAGGCTCGATTTTGGTACCCCGCTGACGCACAATTACCTGACCAAGCTTCACTGCCTGACCATCGCCAAGCTTCACGCCTAGATATTTTGGTTGTGAGTCGCGGAGGTTCTTGGAACTACCGCCTGATTTTTTAGTAGACATGTTGTTATATAATCAAAGTGATGGGCGCTATATTACAAGAAATAAGGGAAAAAATCAACCCCCACACCTATTATGTCGTTGTTTTGCGGATACCAGTTTCCACTAGTAGTAATCTACCAATTATAATAGTCTCCGACAGAGTATGGACAAACTAACGGCAAAACGTAGCTACGACAGGATAGGTGTGGGGGTCAAGTCTCTCCTCCTCGACCCAGCTATCTTCACCTCTCTGCTTTTGGTGCTGGTGGCCGTATCTTCCTTTGGTCTGGGGCGCCAGTCGGTGTCCGAAAAACTTACCCCACTCTCGGAAGCGGAAGCTGTCAACCAGAATAACCCTGAAACAGTTGCCAAAAGCCCTGAAGTGATTACCCGTGACGCTTCTCATCCACGCTATGTTGCCTCCAAAAACAGCCAAGTCTTTCATCTTTTAACTTGTCCGGGAGCAAAGCAGATTAGTGAAGCCAACAAAATATATTTCAATACCAAGGAAGAGGCCGTGGGGGGGGGGGGGGGGGGGGGGGGGGGGGGGG
>JBBDVD010000026.1:3184-3903 GCA_040903565.1 Minisyncoccota bacterium | reverse complement strand
GCGTTCGTCGCACTAATGGCACGACGAACGCCGCCTCTAAACCCTATAAAGTGGTATTGAATACCATAAAAAGCTACAATATCAATATAAAGAAAATATGTTAGTTGTTGATATTGAAGCTTCAGGCCTATCGCCCGAAAAATGTTCCATCCTTTCCATTGGCGCTTTGGATTTGGAAAATCCCGAGCGACGCTTCTATGGCGCGTGTCGCGTATGGGAAGGCGCGCATATTTCCGAAGATGCTTTGGAGGTAAACGGCTTTACCGAAGCCGAAGCAATGGACTCTAGCAAGAAAAGCGAAGCCGAGCTGGTGAGAGAATTCCTCGAGTGGAGTCAACATTTAAATAATCGGACTTTGGCGGGACAAAATCCGTCTTTCGACCGCGACTTTTTAGAAGCGGCGGCCTTGCGGGCCGGACTGTCTTGGGACTTGGCTCACCGGACCATCGACAGCCACACCCTGGCCTATATGCATATAGTGAAAAGCGGTAAAGACGCGCCGATTGACCCTCAACACCGTCGCAGCTCACTCAATCTCGACACCATTTTGAATTACTGTGGTATTCCCGAAGAGCCAAAGCCCCACAACGCGCTAACAGGAGCGATGTCACACGCCGAAGTAATCTCCAGGCTACTCTACGACAAAAAACTCCTCCCCGAATTTGATGCGTACAAAATCCCGTGGACGGTTTAGTTGGGTTGTTGCATATTTGACGGGG
>JBBDVD010000026.1:0-3156 GCA_040903565.1 Minisyncoccota bacterium | reverse complement strand
CCGCGGGCCCGTCGTCCCCGTTTATACCTTTCAACTTTAAACTTTAAACTTTATACTAGTTCTAATGATACGCGATTTCTTTTCTAAAGATTCAACGGCCAAAAAATCTGCCGCCATCAAGAACGAGCCAATCACTTGCCGACTAACTTCCGAGTTGTTGCGACCGTCCGACCAAAGTTGGCGCGTGTTTGGCATCATGGCTGAATTCGTCTCCGGTTTTGATCTACTTAAAAGACTTGGTCCGGCCGCCACCTTCTGGGGGAGCGCGCGCATGCGCCCCGGCGACAAATTCTACGAAGAAGCCGAAGACCTCTCCGCCCGACTATCTGAAATGGGTCTGTCGATAGTCACCGGCGGGGGAGGCGGAATAATGGAAGCCGGCAACGTCGGCGCCTTCAAAGTCGGAGGGACTTCCGTCGGCCTAAACATCCGCCTACCGGAAGAACAGCAGTTAAACCCCTACACCACGGAGGCTTTGGCTTTTGACCATTTCTTCGCTCGCAAGGTGATGCTGGCTTATGCTTCTGAAATCTACGTCTATTTCCCAGGCGGCCTCGGCACACTCGATGAGTTATTTGAAATAGCTACTCTCATCCAAACCAAGAAAATTACCGCCGTGCCGGTCTTGCTCTACGGACGCAAATTTTGGGAACCTCTTTTGGCTTGGATGAAGGAAGATTTGGTCGGCAACTATAAAACTATCGACAAAGCCGACTTGGATATATTCCATGTAGTCGACAACGTCGATGAAGCCGAGAAATACATCGTCGAAAAACTCGCCGACATTTGCACTCTTCGCCCCCGCAAACGCAAACTAAAGAAAGACCTACCGCCGACTAAAAACGAACTTTAAACTCATGACTGAAGCAGAAACCCTACAATCATTCACTATTGAAAACCTACCTGACCTTGATGTGGTGGTGATGGGCGCACTTGAGCTCTTTGAGGGAGCCGAACTTCCCGACACTACCGTACCTTTCCGTCGCCCGTTGGTAATCGGCAGCGCCGGCGCTGAAACTGTCGGCCGGATATTGTTTAACCAGAGTGACGCAGTCTTCGCCAGTGAATCCAATTTTGAATCAGCCTTCGATAGAGTTCCCGAGATCGACGGCGCCGTACTTATCTCCGCCTCCGGAGGCAAGCACGCCGTGGAGTTGGCTAGAAAATTAAAAGAACGTGGATTGCCGGCGGTATTATTTACCAGCAACCCTGAAGCTTCGGCGATGGAATACTTTGAAGCTAAGGCTGTCCGCCTATTTCCCAAAAACCGCGAACCGTACACCTATAACACTTCTACCTACCTAGGAATGATACTGGCCGACACTGGCGAGAAAGCGGGCGAGATCAAAAGATTTATCGCCACCCACTTTGCCGATGATTTAGTCCCGACTCTCTCTTCTAGCACAGCCTTTACTTTCATTTTGCCGGGAGAATTCGCGGAGTTGCGATCGATGCTCCGCACCAAGTTTGATGAACTGTTTGGCCCTAAGTTGGTCGGTCGCTTCTTTACCACCGAAGAGGTGAAGCATGCCAAGACTGTCATTGCCGATGACAACGAACTCTTTCTCAACTTCACCGGGCGACCGCTCGGCCAAAGCAAAGAGTTGGCTCTATCTTTGCCGGAGAGATACGCCGGCGCTTTAGCCGCCACTTATTTCGTCGTAGGGTTGATCCAACGCTCCCAGCCGCCATACTTTAAAAATAATATTGTCCGTTACTCCGAAGAGGCTTCCGCCATCTTCGGACAGTCCATCGAGCCAATCGTTGATTAGTGAGGGTGTAGGGATTAGAGATTAGGGATTAGTATGATTAAGACTTTCAAAGATCTGATAGTTTGGCAAAAATCAATGTACTTGGTTGAGGTTATTTACAAACTTACAGATGATTTACCTCAAAAGGAACAATTCTCATTAACATCACAAATGAGGCGGGCAGCAGTTTCAATTCCATCATGCATAGCCGAGGGTTCCAAGCGTAATTCTCGAAGGGACTACGCTCACTTTCTCGTAATGTCACAAGGTTCTTCAATGGAACTTGAAACACAACTCCTCTTGGTACAAAAGATTTACAAGTTAGAGGTTGAAGAATCTCTAAAGTTGCTCGAAGAAGTGCAGAAAATGTTAAGTGTTATGATAAACAAACTAAAACCTACAACCTAATCCCTAATCCCTATTATATGAGTTACCTACTTTTCGACATCGGCGGCACCAATACCAGAGTGGCCGTGACCAACGACCTCAAAACTTTCGAGAAACCGATTCGTTTCACTACCCCGATAAATTTTAAAGAGGGGATAGAAAAAATAGTCGCCGCAGCTCAAGAACTCTCTCCCGGTAAAATCCGCGGGGCGGCTGGGGCGGTCCGCGGGATGTTGAGCGAGGACCGTAGCTCTATCCTCCACGACGAGACACTTACTAAGTGGGTGGAAGAACCTTTGGTAGAGAAGTTAGCTAAAGAATTAGACACTAAAGTCATTATTGAAAATGATGCCGCTTTAGGAGGTTTGGGTGAAGCTCATTTCGGAGCAGGGCAGGGGGCGAAGATAATGGTCTATCACACCATATCGACTGGGGTGGGTGGCGCCAAGATTGAGGACGGCCGCATTGATAGCTACCACCTCGGCTTCGAGCCCGGTAAGCAGGTCCTAGATATCGATCGCACAATTTTGGGCGACGACATTTTGCCTACTTTAGAAAACCTCGTCTCGGGCGCCGCAGTAGAGGAGCGGACTGGCCAGAAGCCTTTTGATATTCCGCAAGAAGACTCTGTCTGGGACCAGCTGGCTTTCTATCTGGCCCATGGTCTGCGCAACACCATCCTATACTGGTCACCCGACATGATAGTCCTCGGCGGCTCGATGATGACGGGCAACCCTTTGATTCCGATAGAAATGGTCCGCAAACACACCGCTGCCATCTTGGGCGATGATATCCCTCTCCCCAACATTGAACGAGCCAAGCTAAAGGACGACTCCGGCCTATATGGGGCGATGGTACTACTAGGTTCTAGGGATTAGTTTTTAGTTTTTAGTCTTCAAACAATAGAAAAGTGAACCTCCTTTTGTTATAGAAGGGTAAAATGTAATTTTGCTTTTTCTGGAAGAGCGGCGGCTTCGCCGCCGCTCTTTTCTAGTTTCTAGCTCCCAGCTACTGAATA
>JBBDVD010000025.1:2636-7793 GCA_040903565.1 Minisyncoccota bacterium | reverse complement strand
GAGACTCGTAAAGTTTACGAGCCACTGCAGGTAACTTTTCTTCATATCTTATAATATATTAATAAAAGTTACCATGACCCAACTCAGAAGTTTCTGTATATCATATGAGATACGATTGACTGTATCTTATATGATATACAGAGCTCACGCTCTACATAGCTCGAAGTCTTATTTAGATCTCGGTTTCGTTTTATTTCTCATGGTAAAATGTCCCTCATGCGCAATGCCATCACCCACCCGGGAGCTGCCAATTTAATCTATGAAATCCGTGAAATAGTCGAGGTGGCTAAGAAATTGGAGTCTCTAGGGCTGCCAATTATTTGGGAGAATATCGGCGACCCGGTCGCTAAAGGTGAACAAGTCGCGCCTTGGATAAAGGAGTATGTTAAAGAAGCGGTCTCGGCTGACCAAAGCTACGCCTATTCTCCCACCAAAGGGCTCCAGGCGGCCCGAGAGTACATCGCCAAGGAGCGTAACTTAGAAGGAGGTATCCAAATTACTGCTGACGACATCCTCTTCTTTAACGGCCTTGGAGACGCCATTTCTAAAGTGTACAAAAACCTGCATCCGACTGTGCGTGTGATTGGTCCTAACCCAGCCTACCCAACTCATTCCGGAGCTGAGGCAGCTCATGCCGACCGACCACATATTACCTACTCCCTCAATCCAGAAAAAGGCTGGCAACCCGACTTGGCAGAAATGGAGCAAAAAATTCACGATTACCCAGAAATCGCCGGCATACTGATAGTTAACCCTGACAATCCAACCGGCTATGTCTATACCGAAGACGTCCTGCGGAAAATAGTTGATATTGCGCGTCGACACAATCTTTTTATCATCACGGATGAAATTTACTCCAACCTCACCTATGGTGTGGACTACAAGAAACTGGCGGCGGTGATTGGCGACGTCCCGGCACTTGCTATGCGCGGTATCTCCAAAGAATTCCCATGGCCGGGAGGGAGGTGTGGTTGGGTGGAGTTTTACAACCGCGACCAGGACAACGACTTCGACACCTACACCAAGTCACTCATTGACGCCAAGATGCTCGAAGTCTGCTCGACCACGCTACCGCAACAAATTTTGCCGGAAGTGATGAGTGACGAGCGCTATTATCCAATGCTCAAAGAGCGCACCGACAAGTATCAAAAACGAGCAGAGGAAGCCGAGAAAATACTGGGCGCCATTCCCGAATTAATTGTCCATAAACCAAACGGAGCTTTCTACATGACGGTAGTTTTTAAAGAGGGAATACTCAAACCAGGTCAAACTCTGTCAGTAGATAGTCCTAAGATATCAGAAATACTAGCTACTTTGGTTGATAAGGATATTCCACTCGATAAGCGTTTCTGTTACTACCTTCTCGCCTCAACGGGCTTATGTGTCGTTCCGCTCACTTCCGGATTCAACTCTTCATTTAACGGCTTCCGGTTCACACTACTTGAACAAGACGACGCTATTTTTAGTCAAATATTAAATACTCTAGCTGAAGCTATCCGAGCATATATCAACTCTTAAGCACCTGCTGTTTTTGATAGTTTGGTACAATAGTCAACATGAGAACAACCGCAGCCTGGGCTACCTGGCGCCAAACTCAATACTTTGGCGGTTTCGCTATCTTCGCTCTTGTTATTTTGGGTTGGATTTATTTAGCTTATTTCCACCAAGAACCCACCTGTTTTGACGACCGAAAAAATGGCACTGAACTAGGAGTTGATTGCGGCGGAGACTGCGTGCGCATTTGTTCGTTTTCAGTCAATGAACCAACGGTTAGATGGTCGCGTTCCTTCAAAGTTACCAATGGTATATATAACGCTGTCGCCTATGTCGAGAACCAGAATCGCGAAGCCGCTTCCGCTGAAGTTGAATATGTTTTCAATCTTTACGACGAAGCCGGACTTATCACTTCGCGCGAAGGAGTGACGATTCTGCCGCCTGACGGCCTCTATCCTATCTTTGAAGGGCGGATAGAGACCGGCCGTCGCACTCCCACCCGCACATTTATCGAGATAAAACCAATAGAAGTTTGGCAGCCTTCGGCCGCCGGTCGTGAGCAATTTACGGTGGTTGAACGTTCTCTCGCCAGTGCTGACAATCGTCCGCGTCTTGACGCGATTCTTCGGAATAATGGCCTAGAGGAGGTGAGAGAAGTAGAAGTGGTGGCGACCATATTTGATGCTCGAGGTACAGCTCTGGCCTCTTCGCGTACTTTCGTCGATAACTTTGCGCCCCGCTCCGACACGCAACTGTTTTTCACTTGGCCGGAGCCGATAGCTACCACGTTGCGATCTTGCGAAATTCCCACTGACATCTTATTGGCTATCGACGTGTCGGGCAGTATGAACGAAGATCAGCTAAATCCTCCTGAGCCGTTGACTTCCGTTAAGGAAGCGGCTGCCAGCTTCATCTCTCGATTAGGAGAAAGGGACCAGGTGGGTGTGGCCACCTTTGCCACTGGAGCGTCGGTTATCTCACCTCTTTCCGGCAATTTGGCCGAAGCGGCAAATACGGTTGGTAACATTGTAATTGGTGAGGCAGAAGAGCGTGGCTACACCAACACCGGTCAAGGTTTGGAGGCGGCTCTGGAAGAACTAAATTCTCTCCGCCACAATGAAAACGCCCGTAAGGTTTTGGTACTTTTAACGGACGGCTTAGCTACCGCCCCGGGAACGACCGAAGAGTCTGAAGCTTTTGCTTTCGAAGTAGCCAGTACAATTAAAAATTCAGGTGTCGAGATTTACTCGATAGGACTCGGTCAAAATCTGAATATGGACTTCGTACGGGAAGTCGCGACTTCTCCCAATTACGCCTATCAAGCCTTGAGTAGGGAAGATGTGGACCAAATCTACCAAACCATCACCTCTTCGCTCTGCGAGCAGGGCGCGGCTGTGATTGATATCGTTCCCAAGTCGACATCTGGATTTGTACCTTTGCAATAGTATATAGATTCACTTCGTGAATCAGGCCGCGGCGAAGCCGCGGCCTTCCCTATATACCATATACCATATACCATATACTCGTGACATCCTTTCTCCGTAACATTTTTTCCAGTATTGATTTTTGGCTTTTAGGGTCGACTTTGACCTTGTCTTTTTTGGGTTTGGCCACCATGTTCACTTTTCATGGCGATAACAGTTACTTTGAACGGCAAATAATCTGGATAGCTATCAGTCTGGTGGCCATGATATTGGCTCTCATTCCAGACTACCGTTTTTTACGAGCGGGCCATACGACTTTTATTATATACGCAATAGCAGTTTTGCTTTTGGGCCTAGTTCTCGTTATTGGTGAAGTAACCTTGGGGGCGCAAAGTCGTTTTGACCTTGGCTTGTTTTCTTTCCAACCGGCAGAATTCGCCAAGCTGGTTTTGATTGCGGTCTTGGCAAAGTACTTCTCCAAGCGCCATGAAATGATTGGTGACTTCCAACACATTATAATTTCCGGTCTCTACACTTTGGTTATTTTTGCATTGGTGTTTGTTCAACCAGACTTTGGTTCGGCTTTGATTATTTTTGCGATTTGGTTTGGGATGGTTTTGGTCGCCGGTATTCGTCTGCGACATTTGGCAATGGTGTTTGTAGCCGGAGCGGTAGCGTTTGGAGTCATGTGGAATTTTGTTTTGATGGATTATCAAAAAAGCCGCATACATACTTTTATCGACCCTTTGGCCGATATTCAAGGTACCGGCTACAACGTCTATCAATCAATAATCGCGGTTGGTAGCGGGCAGATGTGGGGAAAGGGGGTTGGATATGGAACCCAATCAAAGCTGGAGTTTTTGCCAGAATACCAGACCGACTTCGTATTCGCCGCTTTTGCCGAGGAATGGGGCTTGATAGGTGCAGGTTTGGTGTTCGTTCTTTTTGGAGTGATTGTTTGGCGTCTTTTGCGATTAGCTTTTGGTGGCGCGAGTAATTTTGAAAAACTGTTTGCCACCGGTGTATCTATTCTCGTAATCGCTCATTTTACTATCCATGTGGGGATGAATATTGGTCTACTTCCAGTCACCGGACTTACAGTACCGTTTATGAGTTACGGCGGAACGCACCTTTTGGTGGAGTTTATCGCTATTGGTATCGTAATGGCGATGAGTCGGTATACTACCGCTCGCTATAGGACCGACGATATTCTCCTAAGTTAGAAGGTACAACTCGATTGTTTTTTGCAGGGTTTTTTCGAAAGCGAAGTCATTAGAGCGTTCTAGTGCTCCGGACGCCATTGTGTTTCGTAATCCTTTGTTACTTCTTAACTCTAAAATAGCTTTAATTAGAGCCATATTATTAAGAGGTTCTATTAAAAGCCCGCTTTTCTCGTTCTCGATTACTTCCGGTATGCCGCCGACTCGAGTCGCAATGATAGGGAGGCCTGCGATGCAAGCTTCAATAATAACGTATGGCATGGCTTCAGAACGAGAGGCGAGGATGAATAAATCGGCCGCTTTTAGATATTCGGCGGCTTCAAGAATGCTGCCAAGCAAAAAAACATTTTCATCTAATCCAGCCTGGCGGATTTTTCGCTTTAAAGATTCTTTCAGTTCACCATCACTAATAATTAAGTGTCGGGTGTTAGGAAACTCTTTAACTACTTCTCGCATTGCTTCGATAACCGCGTCATGGCGTTTGATAGGGTGAAGCTCAGCGATAGTCATTGACCAAAAATCATCCTTAAACTTTTCCAAGCGCGGTTCTTTCTTAGTGATGAAAGTTCGACTATCATCACGACTGTGGAGGTTTTTTATTTCTCGGCCGTTGTAAATCACTGTCATTTTTTTCTGGGTGAATGGCCAATTCATTTGGCGTTTGACCTCCTTTGATACAGCGATTGTCTGATGTGAAAGAAGAACGGTAAGCCAGTGGATTTTTTTTAGTATCAGGCGTTGCCAGAAGGGGCGTTCTTCGTTGAATGCCCACCCATGAGTAGTGAAAATAATCTTCGGTACTCCAGCTAATCGGCCGACCAGTGAACCGATTGCTCCTGCTTTAGAGCTGTTGATATGAAGGATGGCGGGTTTTTCAGCTCGGATTATGCGCCAAAGTTCAAAGAACGACCGGATCTCTTTAATAAGTGAAATATCACGCTGGAGCGATTGGAGAGATATTATTCGGATGCCAGCCTCGCGTAGCTTTGTGGACAACGGGCCGTCGCCGCCTACGAGAC
>JBBDVD010000025.1:271-2626 GCA_040903565.1 Minisyncoccota bacterium | reverse complement strand
ACGGCGGCCTCAAACTCATCCTTTGGCAATCCAACCGCTAGGTCATAGACATATTTCTGTGCTCCACCCCAGTTGCTTTTGGTTATGAGAAACAATACTTTTTTTCGGGAATTTTTTAGTTTATCCATGCGTATATAATTCGTGTAGTTCGCAACTGGGTTGGCGCTTCGCTCTATCTTACAGATACTGTACACCTTTTGGGTATTTCTGGTCACTTCGTTCCAGAAATACCACAAAAGTTCTTGCGAAAGCCTCCCAGGCTTTCTCACCCCAGTTGCTTTTAGTAATAAAAAACAAAACCTTTTTCTTCATCCGCCAATCATAACTCATCCACCAAACCTTTTCTATTCGTTATTTTTGTTATACCCCGACACCTATTATCTCGTTGTTTTACGAATACCAGTTTCCATTAGTAGCAAATCACCACTTACTAAGGGTCTCTGACAGAATATAGAATGGCTGACGGTAAAACAGAGTGACGAGATGATAGGTGTCGGGGTATACTTTAGGGATATATGGGAGAAAGGACACGGGAGTTATTTATACTGATATTGGGTGACGTGATTTGTTTCTCCGTCGCGCTTTGGTTGACACTGTTGGTGCGGTATCTGGAGTGGCCCCCGGCCGAACGACTCAACGATCACTTTGGACCTTTTTTGACATTGTCTGCCCTTTGGCTGTTCATTTTTTTCATTGCCGGATTGTACGACAAACACACTGTACTGCTAAAGAAACTACTTCTTTCCCGCATCATCTACACGCAGGTGGCCAACATCATTTTGGCAGCTTTTCTTTTTCTCATCATTCCTTTTGGTATCGCCCCAAAGACCAACTTGGTTATTTATCTTTTCGTATCCATTATTCTCATTACCCTTTGGCGGTTGTACATATTTAATTTCTTTTCTCCAAAGAATCTCCGGCGAGCCATCCTTATTGCCGACGGGGAAGAGGCTATAGAGCTGGCCGATGAGATAAATAACAACGACCGATACAACTATTCTTTCGTCCGCATTATTGACGAAAGGGCAGTGATTCATACGCCCGATTTTGAAAACAAACTGCTTGAACTTATTGAGCGGGAGAATGTCGAGATTATCGTAGCTAACCCTCATGGCGAACACATTGGTCGGATTATGCCAACTATTTTCAACTTGGCTTTTCTCCAGTTCCGCTTCACTTTTCTAGATTTCTACAAAGTCTACGAGGACACCTTTGACCGCATACCCATGTCTTCTTTGCGGCACGATTGGTTTATCGAGCATATTTCGCAAAACGGCCGGCCAATCTACAGCGCTTGTAAGCGATTAGTGGACATGGTTGGTGCTGCGCTACTTTTGATACCTTTTATAATCATTTCCCCTTTTATTGCCGCCGCCATTAAGCTTGGCGACAAGGGACCGTTATTTTATATCACCGAAAGAGTAGGACGCTTTAATAGCGTCATTCGTATATATAAATTTCGAACAATGACCGGGGCCGACGAAGGGAGTGAAGCGTTGAAGACAAAACACACGGTGACCAAAGTGGGTTCCATACTAAGAAAAACTCGACTCGACGAACTGCCGCAACTTATTAATGTGCTTAAAGGCGAGTTGTCATTTATCGGTCCTCGTCCGGAGATGCCGGCCTTGGCGGCGGTATACGACGAGCAGATACCATATTATAATGCTCGACATTTCATTACTCCCGGGCTTTCCGGTTGGGCACAAATAAAAGATTTTGATGCCCCGCGCGGCGGCGTGGATACCGACAGGACTCGAAATAAGTTGTCTTACGACCTATTCTATCTGAAGCATCGCTCGCTGATTCTAGATGTGCAGATAGCTCTCAAGACCATCACCGCTTTAATAATGCGCAACGGAAGTTAATTTTAAAATATCATGATAGTAGATGGAAAAAAAATCGCGGCTGAGATTTTTGAGGATATAAAAGGAAAATTAGCTGGCAGTAAAAAGCATCCGGTTTTGTGTATTCTGACTTGCGCTCCAAATCCTGAAACTAGAAAATATTTAAAATTAAAACAAGATAGAGCAGCTAGTCTTGGCATAGACATGATGGTAGTGGATTTTTATAAAGAGATAACTACAGCCGAGGTAGAAGAAGCTCTCGATACAGCCCTATCGGGCAATAATGGCATCATTGTGCAGTTACCGTTCCCTTCACACATTGACGTCGATGCTTTGTTCAAAAAGATTCCATCTCATCTCGATACCGACGTGATTAATTATGACGGCGGTGGCGAGGTTCTGCCTGCGGTAGTCGGAGCCATAAAAGAGATTTCCGATAGGCATGGGGTGGAATTTGCGGGCAAAAACGTGGTGGTAATTGGTCGTGGACGATTGGTGGGTAAGCCGG
>JBBDVD010000025.1:0-261 GCA_040903565.1 Minisyncoccota bacterium | reverse complement strand
ACTTTGGGCAGACGCCCAAAGTGCGGCCGTCACCATTGTCGATAAAAGCACTCCAAAACCCGATGACATCCTCCGCCAAGCCGACATCATCATCTCCGGTGCCGGATCTCCGGGCCTCCTCACTCCCGACAAAATCAAAGAAGGAGTAATTATCTTCGACGCTGGCACCAGCGAAGAGGGAGGTCAGCTCCGAGGCGACGCCGATCCGGCTTGCGCCGATAAGGCTGCTCTGTTCACCCCCGTTCCTGGTGGCATCGGCCC
>JBBDVD010000024.1:0-1322 GCA_040903565.1 Minisyncoccota bacterium | reverse complement strand
GCACCACTTCTGACTTTAAGTCGAGTGCTTCTGTCTTTATCAACTTTCGGTAAAACTATCTCCAGCAAGCCGTGTTTTTCCTTTGCTTCTGCTTCATCTATTAAAACCTCCTCCGGCAGCACCAGGGTGCGGGTAAATCCGCCCCAGAATAGCTCGTGGTGGTAGTAGTCTTCGTCGGCTACTTCACGAGATTCTTCACGACGTCCACGAATAGTCACCATATCGCGAGTGATAGATATATCGAGATCGTCTGGTAAAACGCCAGCCACTAAAGCACGGATGACTATACTGTCGGGAGTCTGAAACATATCAACCGGTAACTCACCTTCTTGTTGTTCTTCAGCGATTTTGTGTCCCGGCCACTCAGAGTCTTCTCGGTAGGCACCTCTTGAGTCCGGTTCAGTCTCCTCGAACTCGTCGTCGATCATATCGTCGTAGTCGTCGCCGCGACCTACTCCTGTTAGTCTCTCTAGAAAAGATGGTTTTTTCATAATTTATCTATTGCGTTTTTGGTGGCGAACTTCTAATTGTTTTACTTTCTCGAATATCATAAACATCAAGATGACCAATAGCCAGACGATAAGGAAAACACTAATGATTGTCTCTCCGTTAGCATCCATTATAAAAAGATTGAAGAGCGTATGCAATACAATGGCCACGAACAACCCGAATGTACCAGCTGCTAGCTTAATAGAATCTCGTTTGTAAAAAGCAAAGGCTAAGAAGATTCCGACAGTACCGGAAGCCAAAACATGGAGGAGGGTTGCTCCCAAGAAGCGGAAGTTGCCGGTGATAATGCTGCCGGAAATGTCGCCAGCAACTAGAGGGTTCCAAATGAATAGAGCGTTTTCTAGAGCGGCAAAACCAAGGGCGATGGTTATCATATAAATGATGTAGTCTATTGGTTCGTCTACGGCCTTGTGCCAAAGGACGATTATTAGGGCGATGGCGTATTTCAGGGTTTCTTCAATTATCACCCAAACCAACATCAAGCTGGCACCGCCAAATAACCCCAGAGCTAGCTTTTGAAGAGGTAAGACTAGGGGGACAACTATCATGCCGGCCACGAAAGTGCGCACGATGAGTCCGGTTGGTTCAGGTTTTTTCTGATCTTGACGTAGCCAGAACCAAAGCCAAAATAGAGCTGGCAGCATACCAGCCAAAAGGGCTATCAAAAAGTTAGCGAAATCCATTCGTCTATTATAGCGTTTAGGGTTTAGCGTTTAGCGTTTAGAGTGGGGACAGGAAATAGTTTTTAGTTGGCAGTTTCCAGTTGTTAGAGACGCTTCACGTCTGGGTCGCGGAAAATGGCGAAGCCATTT
>JBBDVD010000023.1:0-8047 GCA_040903565.1 Minisyncoccota bacterium | reverse complement strand
GGCTACTTCGTCCGCCGACTGCTTCGTCGTGCCGTACGCTATGCAGATAGAATCGGCGTTCCGGCTGGCGAACTTTCCAAACTAGCGGAAATAGTTATCCACAGCTATGAGACTCACTACACCAATCTAAAGGACCAAAAGGACAATATTCTCAAGGCTATAGCTACTGAGGAAGAACAGTTTAGAAAGACCCTAGAAAAGGGAATGAAAGAGTTTGAAAAAATCATGACACAAAAATCTCAAGTTCGAGGCCTTGCCTCGAACTTGAGCGGAGAGGAGGCTTTCATCCTCTTCACCACCTACGGATTCCCTTATGAACTAACAGAAGAAATGGCTAGGGAGAATAACATCACAGTTAACCGTGAGGAATTCGAGGAAAAGATGAAGATGCATCAAGACCTTTCTCGCGCTGGCGCAGAACAGAAGTTTAAAGGTGGTTTGGCTGACCACTCAGAGAAGGTGGTGCAATATCATACCGCCACCCACTTGATGTTGGCTGGCTTGCGTAAGTACTTGGGAAAGGATATTCATCAGTCCGGTAGCAACATTACTGGCGAGCGTTTGCGTTTTGATTTTACTTACCCGGAAAAGGTTGAACGTGAGATTCTCGATAAGGTGGAGGAGTTTGTGAACACAGCTATCAAAACCGGCGGCGACGTCACTATCGACATGATGCCGAAGTCGGTAGCGGAAAATGACGAGACCATCGAGGGTAGCTTCTGGGATAGATATCCGGACGAAGTAAAAGTCTACACCATGACCGGTCGTGACGGTGAAGTCTTTTCACGCGAACTGTGCGGGGGACCGCATGTCGAAAAGCTTGAAGATATTAAGGGGACTTTCAGAATAACTAAAGAAGAGTCATCATCGGCCGGGGTACGGCGAGTGAAGGCAGTTTTGGAGTAAACCTGATTATTCGCCCTAAACAATACTTGCAAAAGTCTACCTATCTTGCAAGATAGGTAGACTTTTGACTGCTAAGCAATATACACTCAGTCCATACAGTCTCCTTATCATCTATGATAAGGAGAGAGGTTTGTGATGTTGGGGAGGGTGCTTCCGGTGTCGAAATTGCGGATGCCGATGTTGAACCGGAGGTGAATGACACTGAAACTGCCGATACCGAGGTTGTTGAAGATGTAGTAGTGGAAGATGGGGATGCAGAAATTGTCGACGAGACCGTCCAAGACTAAACAAAAGATTTCAACAAGAGACGCGGCCGAAGGTCGCGTCTCTTGTTATAATAAGAAGATGTTATTCGGAGCGGACAAAGAAAAAACTAAAAATGTTTCTCTGGGAGTGATATTAGATATTGGTTCAGGAAGCGTTGGTGTGGCCATCGTCGCCTCCTCGCCGGCCGAAAAGTTCCCTTCGATACTTTGGTCTTACCGAGAGTATTTGCCAATTTCAAAAGATGACACCGACACCAGGAACCGTATCAGTACTACACTCCTCAATGTTTTTTTAGAACTGGACGGGAAAGGCCTAAAAATATTGCGCGACAAATACCCGCACCACCCGCCTTCAATTATCCAGGCCTCTCTAAATGCTCCGTTTGCCTATACTATATCTCGAAATGTGCTCACAGAATCAGCTAAGTCGATGAGGGTTAACTCTAAGCTTATCTCCGCTTTAGAAAATAAGGCAACCGAGGGAGCTCATGAGCAAGTCGCGACAGCTTTAGCCAAGAAAACAATGAACCTCGCCACTTTGTCTGAAGTAATAACTTCGGTAAAGGTTGACGGCTACTCTGTCCGGCTTCCGTATGACGGTGAGGGAAGTCGGGTTTCTCTACATCAGCTGATAGGTCTTACTTCGACTAACCTAATCGAGGAAATAGAGTTGATAAGAGATAAGGTTTTACCGAAGGCACAGATAGATTTTGACTCTTTCATGTCACTTTATTCTCGAGCCCTTCTAGATATAGTTTCATTTAAAAATGACGTTGGGTTGATTTCCGTAACAGCGAAAGCTACTGAGATGATGGCTGTCAGTGAGGGAGACCCTTTTATATCAACTTTTTTAACCAAAGGTCACCACTCACTCGCGGGTTCAATTAGTGAGGTTTCCGGTTTAGACATGTCAGAATCATTGGGAATAATGAGAGACAACGATATTGACCACGCTAAATTATTAAATAAAGATAAATTGGAAGCTATACAAAGTGTCATCTCGAGCTATGAAGATGAGATGACGAGTTTTATTCGTAGCCTGGGAGACGCTCTGGTGATTCCTAAAAATATTTACCTGCAGATAGACAAAAATTACGAAAAGTTCTTCGCGGACTCCTTTTCTCGTTCTATTTCTAAAGCCACCGGCTTAAAACACACCGTATATCCCTTCACCTCAAAGTTCTTTGACTTCGATACTGAAGCAGATTCAAGAATCCTCTGCCCAGCCTATATATTCCATAAAAAGCTATACAGTGACGGCCTAGCGGAAGATCGCTACCTTTTGTGATAAAATAAAGATAATATGGAAAAGAAATGGAATCTTCAAGATATAAAGCCTTCAGAAAGGCGACGATCAGCGGTTAGACCTAGCGCGTCAAAAAGTCATATGGAAAGAGTTGACCGGGTAGAAAGACAACCTGTGGGAGAGGTGTCGAATGACTCTTTGGCAAAAAAATCTAGCCCTAATAAAAAAAGGAATAAAAAAAGTTTAGTAATAGGCTTAGCGGTTTTTGGAATATTTGTGGTCGCAGGTTTTTTGTTTGCCTTGCTTTCATCGGGAGCAGAGGTAACAGTTTTTCCCAGACTACGTGAACCAACCGTAAACGCTGTCTTGGAGGCCAAGCGGCAAAATGCTTCTGCCAGCGAACTTGCTTACGAAGTGATGACACTGGAGGCTGAAGGAGCTAGGGAAGTGACGGCTACCGGACAGGAGGAGGTAGAAACTCAAGCAACAGGTAATATCACCATCTACAACACCGGCTCTGAGTCTCAACGACTTATTACCAACACCCGCTTCCAAACGAAGGAAGGTCTAGTCTTTAGGATTAAAGACCCGGCCGTGGTTCCCGCGGCCACTGACGGCAATCCGGGATCTATCGTGGCCGAAGTTTTTGCTGATGAAGCCGGTGAGAAATACAACATTTCTGCCGGTACTCGCCTGCGTGTTCCCGGCTTTCAAGAGAATGACATGATGGAGTTATATGAAGCCATCTACGCAGAGAATCCGGCAGCTATTTCAGGCGGATATTCAGGGCCTAGATTTATCGTCGATGAGGAGCAATTGGCGACGTCAATGGAAAGTCTGCAAAGCGAACTTCGACAGGCTCTTCTAAATAGGGTGGAGGGCGAAAGACCAGCAGGCTTCACGTTGTTTGATTCGTCAGTGGTATTTGTCTACCAAGACTTGGCGCCGGAAGAAATAGGAGAAGGGCAGGTTCGATTGAAGCAAAAAGCCATATTGCAAGTACCTATATTTAAGAATGAGGATTTCGCCGCTTTCATAGCCGCTGCCACTGTGCCCGGCTACGAAGGAGAACCAGTCAGGATAGAAGATACCTCTAAACTTTCCTTCGAATATGTCACTGTACCAAGTAATATTTTGGCTGAAGAGATGATATCCTTCCGCTTGAGTGGTAACCCTAGGCTTATTTGGGTATTTGATACTGAACAACTCAAAACCGATTTGGCTGGCGGGTCACAGTCCGCCCTCAATATAGTATTGGGCGGATATCCGGCCATAGAGAAAGCCTCGGCCACCATCAGACCATTCTGGAAGCAATCTTTCCCGAATAGTACTGAGGAGATAACTATAGTAGAATCAACAGATTCCAACTGACGGACTTGACCCCCACACCTGTCATGTCGTCGCTCCGTTTTGCCCCCAGCTCAACCTTGTGCTAACAGAGACTACTGCGAGTGGTACTTTACTCCCAGTGGAAACTGGTATTCGCAAAACAACGACATGACAGGTTTGGGGGTTGACGTTATTAATAATTTTTGCTAAACTCAGACCCGTTTGATGCTTGAAGAACCAAAAGAAAACCTCGTCTACGGAGTGGTGGAGGAGGCGCTACCCAATGCGCTTTTTCGGATTGTGCTTGATGACACGAATGAAAAACTGCTTGTTTACCTTTCAGGCAAGATGCGAAAGTTTCGCATCAGAGTCTTGGTGGGGGATAAGGTAGCTGTTGTTCCAGACCCTTACGGAGGAAAAGGTCGCATCACAAAAAGATTGTAATCAATTTATGAAAGTAAAGTCATCGATCAAAAAGCGCAGTCCGGACGATCAAATTGTTCGTCGTCGGGGCAAAATATACATAATCAACAAGCGCAAGCCTCGTCATAAGCAGCGTCAAGGATAATCCTATGAGAATTTCAGGTATTAACATTCCAGATAACAAACATCTTTCTTTCGGCCTCACGGCTGTTTATGGCATCGGTCGTGTTCGAGCCAAGTCTGTTTTGGCAGAGCTTGGTATCGAGGATTTCTCCAAGCCAGCCAATCTATCTCCCGAGCAAGAAAACTCCATCCGCGAAAAAGTCGAATCTTTCATGATTGAAGGAGAACTTCGCCGCAAAGTATCTTCCGACGTAAAACGTCTCAAGGACATCCAGTCATATCGAGGCAGTCGACACCAGAAGCGTCTACCTGCCAGAGGACAGCACACCAAGACCAATGCGCGCACTTTGAAGGGAGTTAAGAAGACGATGGGGTCTGGACGACGTAAGCTCGAAAAAACTTAAAACTTCCAAAATCGGTCCACTCGCGCCCTTTTCGGAAAAATTACTTGGTCAATGTATGTCTATATACATATCCCGCGTAATTTTTCCTCCAAAGGCCACGATTGAATCCGATTTTGAAAGTTTTGCTTACATTTTGAGATTTCAATTTTAATTTTGACCGAAAGGAAACATGGGTAAGAAAAGAATTATAAAAAAAGGTGGTGGTTCAGATGTATCGGGTACTTCCCGAGCTCTTAGTCGTATACCTAAGAAGAAGGTACAAAGTGGCCGCCTTAATATTTTGGCTACTTTCAACAACACTATTCTGACTCTGGCCGACACTAAGGGCAACAGTCTCATCGCCGCCTCCAGTGGCGCTATTGGTTTCAAGGGCTCTCGCAAGTCTACCCCTTTCGCCGCTGCCAAGGTGGGTGAGATTATCGGTGAGAAAGCTTCCCAGATGGGTATGCGCGATGCCGAGGTAATTATCCGAGGAATCGGCGCCGGTCGTGAGTCGGCTCTCAGAGCATTCACCGGAAAGGGGATTAGCGTTTCAAAAATAGTAGACATGACGCCGGTACCGCATAACGGCCCTAAGGCCAAAAAGCCTCGACGCATATAGTATAAATTCGCCACATATTATGAAAATCGGTCCAAAATTTAAAATAGCCAAGCGTCTCGGCGCTCCAATCTTCGAAAAGACGCAAACTCAAAAGTTTGCCCTTTCGGCTGCCAAGGCTAGCGATCGTCAAAAGAAAGGTCGTCGTCCGGGTATGATGAGCGACTTCAAAAAACAGCTCATCGAAAAGCAAAAAATGCGATTTTCTTATGGTATTACCGAGAAGCAACTACGGAAGTATGTTGATGAGTCACTCGAGAAGAGTAGCGAACCTATTCAGTTCCTTATCTCTCGATTAGAGTCTCGTCTCGACAACGTTGCCTACCGTCTTGGACTAGCTCCAACTCGCCGGGCTGCTCGTCAGATGGCTTCCCATGGCCACTTGATTGTTAACGGCCACAAGTCCACCATTCCTTCCCAGCACCTCAAGCCGGGCGACATCGTTACTGTCCGCGGCGGCAGCCAAAGTTCAGTTATGTTTACTGAATTGGCAGAAAAACACTCCGGATCCGTCCCAGCTTGGTTGACTTTCGATATCAAGAAGCTGGAAGGAAAGGTGAATTCCGTACCGACGTATGAGCCGGCTGAAACCCTATTTGACCCTGAACAGGTGTTTGAGTTCTATAGCCGCTAGAACAAACGCTTTCCCGAAAAGTTTATTAGAGGAATTAGTATCATCATTATGTTAGAAACAAACGTAGCACTACCAAGTAAGCCAAGGGTAGTTAAAGAAGAAGATTTTCAGGGCATCTACGAGATAGATGGTCTTTATCCGGGTTATGGACACACCCTGGGTAATTCGCTACGCCGCATCATCCTTTCTTCATTGCCGGGAGCAGCTATCACTCACGTTAAGATCGACGGCGTAAAGCACGAGTTTGATACTATCGACGGTGTAAAGGAAGATGTTATCACTATATTGCTCAATCTCAAGCGCATTCGTCTTGCCTTACACAGCGACGAACCTATGTCGATGACTCTCAAGGCTGACAAAGTAGGGATTGTGACCGCTTCCGCCATCAAAGCCCCGAGCCAGATAGAAGTCCTTTCACCGGAACAGCCAATCGCTGAAATCACTGCCAAGGGAGTTACTTTGGAGATGGAAATCACCGTTGGTCGCGGACTCGGTTACGTGCCAAGAGAAATCCACCAGAAAGAGAAGGTTGAGATCGGCGCTATCGCGATGGACGCTGTTTTCACTCCAATCCGTCGTGCTAACTACGAAGTTGAAAACATGCGTGTGGGGGATCGTACCGATTACAATCGTCTTCGCCTTTTCATTGAGACTGATGGCTCCGTCTCTCCTCGCGAAGCGATGGAAAATTCCATTGAGATAATGATCCACCAACTTAAGGCCATCACCGGCTTTAAGGACAGGGCCGAAGAGGCTACCGATAGTGAAGTGAAGCCAGTTAGCGACTCTTCTGAGGTTGATCCGGACATCCTAAAAACTCGCATTGAAAACCTTGAGCTATCAAACCGCACTCAGACCGCTTTAGAGGAAGCAAGCATCCGAACTGTTGGAGGGCTTGTCCGAAAGAAAAAAGATGATATTCTCTCTCTCGACGGCATCGGTCCCAAAGGCCTCGACGAAATAGTCGAACTTTTGAACAAAATGGGTCTAACCCTATCCGAATAGTTAGTCACAGTAGTAATTGATTTATGAAGCATTCAACCACAAACAGAAAATTGAGCAGAACCCGCCGCGGGCGTAGCGCTCTTTTGCGTGGTCTAGCCGCTGACCTTATCGTCAAAGGCAGAATCAAGACTACTGAAGCTAAGGCCAAAGAACTCCAGCCTTTCGCTGAACGACTGGTTACCTACAGCAAGCGTGGTACCGTAGCTTCTCGCCGCATGGCAGCCAGCGCTCTTGGGGAGCCTCGAGAGGAGGTTATCAAGAAGCTGTTTGACGATATTGCTTCAAAGTACACCGAGCGTTCAGGCGGATATACTCGCGTCATCAAAATGGGCCGCACCCCAGCCGGTCGCGACGAAGCTATCATAGAGCTTGTCTAATCTTTGTCATATGAATACTGAAACTAACAAAAAAGAATACAAAATAGACGCCTCAGGCAAGAGACTTGGTCGCATCGCGACTGAAGCAGCAGCTGTTCTTCAGGGTAAGGACTCTGTCGACTTCACTCGCAACAACATGACCGAAGTAACAGTTAAAATTGAGAACGCATCTAAAATGGATATCGCCGAAAAGCGTAAGGGTGACCCATACAAGAGCTATTCTGGTTACCCAGACGGTCAGCGAGTCGAGACTCTTGACCACCTTGGCAAGCGTCTTGGCTTTGCGGAAGTCTTGCGTCGCACTATCAGCGGAATGCTACCGAAGAACAAGCTTCGTAAACCAACTTTGCATAACCTCGAAATCACAGAGTAATTTTTAATTCCACTTATTAACTATGGCAACAGAAACAAAATCAACCCAAAAAGCTTCCCCGACTGCGTCTAAGACCACCAAGTCAAGATATAACGAAGGAATCGGTCGTCGCAAGACAGCCAGCGCTCGCGTGCGTCTTACACCTGCCAAAGAAACTACTGTCGTTATCAATGACAAGAAGTTGGAGGACTACTTCAAGCACCAGTCCGACATCAACGAGGTGATGGCTGTATTTGTTAAGAGCAAAGAGCTTGGTGTTGGTGACTATACCGTCACCGTCAAGGTTTCTGGTAGCGGCCTTTCGGCTCAGTCTGACGCCATAAAGCTTGGTATCGCGCGCGCACTTTTGAAAGAAAATCAGGA
>JBBDVD010000022.1:0-8124 GCA_040903565.1 Minisyncoccota bacterium | reverse complement strand
TAAGGTCTTCATGGGTCGAGTAGTTCGCACCCTTAGACATATCTGTAGTTTCAGCCTGATAGGCTACATCATTAGTCTCGCTAAGCGTGTAGCTACCAGAACCGGCGCCAATATTGTCCGCAGTCCAACTAGAGTTCATAGGGAAGTCAGCACTGTCGGCTGATTCATCTGTGGCTTGTGAACCATTGATGAATTTCATAATAGTCACAGTGACCATTTCGTCATCTACTGGGACTGCTTCAATTTCTGAGGCTGTGCCAGAAGTAGAGTGCCAAGTTCCAGCACGTTCCTCTCCTTGGTAGTTGTCAGTCCAAGTTCCAGACATACTGCCGTCTGTAGCAATCACACCGTCTACGTTCATAGTAGTTTGAGGTGTAACAGCGTCAGGTGTGGCGGTGTAATCCGCTACGTAGGAGATGGTGTCGCCATCCACATCACCTGAAGTAATAACCCAAGTGTAAGTGTTGGCACCAGCTGGGCTACCGCCGTTTCCAGTTAGGTCACCCGCGCCATCTTGCGTTAGATTCACGTCGTGGGGGGAGTCAGTACCGAGGTAGTTAAAATCTACCACGTAACTTCCGGTCGTGTCCCAGTTTGGGGCGGCCAGAGCTGAACCAGTAAAGGCTAGAGGAGCCACTAGTGTCGCTACACCGATGAATAGGCTAAATAATTTTTTCATAATAATTTTTTATAGTTTATAGTTAGTAATGATTTAGTTGATTAATTAACTCCGGTCTTTTTCAGAGTCAGGAGTCGTAGGTTTTGACGGAGACTGATCATTGGCACGTCTATCTCCGTGCTCTTGCAATCTTGCCGCCTCGAGAAGAGTTTTGTTTTTGTACGCTTCCATTGAGTAATACATAAAGTGAGTACTTAATTTAGTAATCTACTTGACTGGATAGAAAAGCTAATTAGAGACAATAGTTGACCAAGTTATTGTTTGGACTCCATATTTATTGTTAGCTATTCGCACCACCCACCCCAAAGGTTAGTGTCCTCACCAAACCAAAGAAAGTCACAGTCAGGGGCCACACAATCTAGACGATCGACGATGGACTTTATTGCAAAATAATCTTGTAGGTGATAACTGGTGTTATTGATGTTCTTCTACTTGGCATACCTGTTTGTCATCAACTTGTACTGAGTGACACATCCACGATTTGTAAATAAAGGCTCTATCTATAGCTCTGTACCCCTGACTGATTAGGGCTTGTAATAAAGTTGTAATAAAGTTGTCATAATATAGATAGCCACAACGGCATCATATATACAAATGTACAAACAACTGTAAAGAGGGCCCTCTCCTCGCTGAAATCATCATGGTGTTAAAACTATCCACAAAAAAAGACAGGCTGAAAATTAACGCTGACATTACTGAGGCGCATACTTTGCATCAGTCCGGTATGAATAAACACGCTGTCTATAAAACACACGACGTAGACTTGAGCGAAGACCTAGTGCAAGTAACTTTTTTGAAAACATTGCTTTACCTTAGACGGGGAGGAAAGATCCATCTTATGCGGGCCTTCCTTAACCATATTCTCAATGATCTTATTACGGACGAATACCGTAAACGCAAACCTGTTTCTTTGGACGCACTGTTAGAGAAGGGCCTAGAGGTCGGAGTAGATGACACTGAGCGTCTAATAAATACTTTTGATGGTAAAAAGGTTGTTGGTTTAATTGACCAGTTGCCAGTCAAGTATCGAGTAATCATGAGCATGAGATACATACAAAATTTAACATTCAAACAAATGTCCTTGCTTACCGGAAAAACACCAAACACGCTCGCCGTCCAATCACATCGAGGCTTAAAGAAGTTGCGAGCTATTGAAAAAACTAAAACTCTTAGTTCTAGTTAGCTCCGTTCTAAAAAGGTCTTTAGATTCCACAAAACATAGTCACAAAAAGCTTCAAGCATTCGCTTTTAGTTCCTTATTTTGCGGAAGAGGAGGGAGTTTCTTTCATTACATGAACGGTACAGGTTGTCGATATTTTTGCTTATTAACATAGCAAAAATATCAGGCAACCTTTTCGAATCCACACAAACAGTCCTCCGGACTGTTTGTTCTCCTCGTCCGCGAACAAAATATGCGCCCATTAATGGCGCTATTTTGTACTCGCGGAAGAGGAGGGATTCGAACCCTCGGTACCCGATAAAGGGTACACGTCATTAGCAGTGACGCCCATTCGGCCACTCTGGCACTCTTCCGATACCCTACATCTTGCCTTATTTAAGCTATATTTTCAAATGCTTAGGGTTTTTAGTCCCAACCAACTTCATGTATTTGTTCAGATCTATCTGACTATCTAAGCAAATCAGTTGTCCACGTAGGTGGGGATTAAGACCTGAATCACTCATAATTTGATACACCGCACTGAGTAACAAAGTTGAGCCACTAGAAAAATTCAATTTTTTATATCGGTAAATTTTACCTTTCGATTTATAGACATGCCAGAAAACCGAACCATCAGTATCAATAAGTCCGCGCAAACAAGCAACGGCAAAACGCTTGTTTTCTCGAATCCATTCTGGAACATTCGCACCATTACGAATCTTATGTCCACGCACCAAGCCAACTTCAGCAACACAATAATCAACCAAGCCGACTCTGGAAATAATATAATCATTGGCGACACTAACTTTTCTGCGGTGTACACTTACAGGTACATCAAACAGTCTCTCCAATAACCCTGTCACATATTGACCATACTTAAGGTCGTCCACTGCATGGAGTGTTATGCACAATTGTCTTTTGGATAAGCCACCATCACCCAACATAATGCCGACAAACTCTGCCAATGCGACAGAATGTCTCGGCTTACGAAAAGATAGGGGTGTGAGAATTGTACTAGTCTTATATTGCCCAGTCGTCTGCCACCATTTGTTCCAGCCGGACAAGCGTTTATTCTCGTCAATCGATACTTTTCCGTACTTTTTAATCACTGCCTCTCCACCCTTCTTGCCAGCCTTGGAAAGATGTCCGTGGCGTAGAACTTTCGTCACCGGAGGTAGTAATAACCCTGCCAAGTCACTAATTACCAACAGAGCCTCATAGTCCATCCTAATTTTCTCTCGTCGCCAGTCACGTATACTACGTTCTGAACAACGACAGGCAGTTGCCATATCTTTTACTGACAGCCCTGTAGCAATTAACCAATTACCCTGCTGCCCTTTCCGAGAAAATTTGGCTAGATATTTAGACATACACTATTCTAGCATGTCTCCAAAAGTGGTCACATAGTACTTTAATTGGGGTCGATTTTCAAACCACTCAACTATTCAGGTGCGATCGTCAAAAGTTGACCTAGAGCGATAGCACACAGGTCAATGTGACTTTCCGAATGATTAGTACTGTATACTGTAAGGAATATATACTAACCATGCTGGACCCTAGCAATATAACTTACGTCGGCGTAGGCATGTCCGCTTTTGTGGCAACTTTGATGGCCACTTTTATGCTTAGTGTCGCCTTCAAAGATCGGGCTATGCGTTATTGGGGGTACTCGATTTTGTTTTTTGGTTCTTGGGCTTGGATTTCTTTCGCCTCACATTTTGTTGATACAGAGTCGACTGTCAGACAAATCATGATTGGCGCCATCATAGCGCAAGTGATAGCGCAGGTATTCCTGGTGTACTTTATTTTTGCCTACCTGGAAGAGATTAGGCCACTAAAAAAACTGGAAAATATTTGGCGCCGCCTTCTCGAGGGCGCTCATTATTTGATTATAGGGTTTTTGATTATCGATTTATCCGGTACGAACCTAATGATAGGTGAACACCTATCCGCGCATACCGGAACACCGGGTACTTTTCTTTTGTTTTTTGTCGGCGTGTGGTACGTCCTTGCGCTTACCGCCGGATATATTCTTTCTCGCCGCACGGTTATAGAAAAGGATACGAAGAGTCGGCGAGCCGGCATTACCTTAACTATAGGTCTGACTGTCGCACTCTTGTTTGGCGGTTGTGGAGTTATCATGTGGTACTACGATCACGAGTTGTTGGCTTTATTCCGGGTGCTGGCCCTACCCTTCTACACTGCCACCATAATGTATGCCATCGTGACTCATAGATTGTTTAATTTGCGCGTGGCCGCGGCCGAAGCGTTTGTATTTGCCATTTGGAGCGCAGTCTTTCTCCGTGCTTTGTTGCAACCGACTCTGGCCGAGGCCATTCCCGACTTGTTGATATTGCTCTCGGTGATAGTGTTGGGATTCTTCTTGATAAGAAACGTGAAGAAGGAACTGGAAACCAAAATCGAGTTGGAAAACGTATCGGACAAGTTGCAGACACTAAACAGGTCTTTGGAGGACAAGGTGGAAGAACGTACGATTGATTTGGAAAAAGCCCGGCGACACACAGAACAGTTGGTGGAATACATGCCAGTCGGTATCATCGAAATTGGTCCCAACCAACAAATAATTCGCATCAACCAGACTGCCGAAACTATCTTGAATCTCAATCAGAAGGTTCTAAAAAACACCCGCCTGGCCGACCATGATGTTATCGTTGATATCGTGGGCACAAAACTCACTACCGGCGTATTCGAGAGACAGACTAAAGACAAAGAGCCGCATGACTTGGAGGTGATTATTACCCCGCTATCATTAGAGCAAAGCGAGGGTTATGTAATCGTATTGCACGATATCACGGAAAGGCGCGAACTGGAGCGTTCCAAAAATGAATTCATTGCCACCGCCGCTCACCAATTACGCACTCCTCTTTCGGCAATTAAGTGGACGTTCGAACTCCTAGAGACTGAGAAATTAAGCAAAAAAACTAAAGAAATTCTTGCACAAGGCAAGCAAGGTACTGTCAATTTGGAACGAATTGCCGAAACATTGATGATGAGCATCAGCACATCCGAACGTACGGATGATTACCTGTTTACCGACACCGATATACGTCCGATCCTTGATGATCTACTACAAATGACGCAGGCTTTGGCCGACAAAAGAAAGATTTCTTTGGAAAATGAAATATCGCCCGCCCTACCGACCCTTCATGTGAACATTAAGCGTATTGGGTTTGCTTTTCAAAATCTTTTAGATAACGCCATACGCTATACGCCGGAAGGAGGCAGAGTGGTTCTAACGGCCAAACAACAAAACGACTCGGTCGTCATCACGGTATCCGACACCGGGATAGGAATATCCGCCACTGATCAAAAACAATTATTCAAAAAGTTTTTCCGGTCCGAGAGCGCCACCAAAATGTCCACCGATGGTTCCGGGCTGGGATTGTTTATTACTAAAAACGTAGTGGAGGAACATGGCGGTACCATAACTATGAGTTCAAAAGAAGGTGCGGGTACCACTTTTATCGTTACTCTACCCGTACCAACAAAACAGAAATAATATGTGTTAAACTTTTACCATGGAAGATAACAAAAAAATACTGTTTATAGAGGATGATCAACTAATCTCTGACCTGGTCAGCCGGAAATTTTTGAGTGAAGAAATAACAACGGTTCATGCTCAATCCGGTGAAAAAGCATTGGAAATACTGGAAACCGACCCGAAGCCTTTATTGATTTTGCTTGATATACGCTTGCCGGGAATTGACGGCTTTACAGTCTTGGAAAAAATAAAACAAAATGAATCTACCAAAGATATTCCCGTGATAGTTTTTTCCAACTTCAGTGAGGAAAGCGGTAAAAAAAGAGCTTCGGACTTGGGAGCTAAAGAATATGTGGTCAAGGTGTCTCGGTCCTTGGATGAGATGGCTGAATTGGTGAAATCGTATCTCGAACTTACAGCGAAGCCGTAACGAAGGGAGACAATATCGGGCCAACTAGCCACAACTACTTAACCACGCTAGCCACTGCCTTGGCTAAACCGGGAGTCATAATTGAAGGAATGATATTATCAGCCGTTGGCTTCTTAACTAGCGAGGCAATTTTCTTCGCGGCCGCTATTTTCATATCATCGGTTATGGATTTGACGTTACGATCCAGCGCCCCCCTGAATATTCCCGGGAAAACCAAAGAATTATTTACCTGATTAGGGTAATCACTTCGGCCGGTAGCCACTACCAAAGCGCCCGCCCGTTTAGCGTCTTCTGGATTTATCTCCGGTACCGGATTGGCTAAAGCAAAAACAACGGCCTTGTTAGCCATCCTCTCGATGTGGTGGGCACTGATGGAGCCCGGGCCGGAAACGCCAATCAACACATCGGCGTCAATTACAGCATCAATTACCTCTCCCGTGACAGCGCGAGGGTTGGTGATCTTGGCCAACTCTTTTTTGTAGCCCGACAAACCGGCGCGACCGGAAACTATCACTCCACTTTTGTCGACCACTATCACGTCTTCTATTTTCATTTTGTGTAAGAGTAAAGCAATGGCTCGGCCGGCCGCGCCAGCCCCCACAATCACCACTCTCATCCCCTCCATTTTTTTACCAACCACCTTCGAGGCATTGATAAGTCCCGCCAAAACCACTACGGCGGTACCATGCTGGTCATCATGCATCACCGGAATGGAAAGTTCAGCTTTCAACCTCTCTTCTATTTCAAAACACTGCGGAGCCGCGATGTCTTCTAGGTTGATACCGCCAAAAGTAGGGGCAATGGCTTTTACTACTTTGATTATTTCTTCGGTATCGTGAACATCCAGAACTATAGGGAAAGCGTCCACGTCAGCCATAGATTTAAAAATCGCGCACTTGCCCTCCATGACCGGCAAAGCTCCCAACGGTCCCAAATTACCCAGACCCAAAACAGCCGAGCCGTCAGATACTACAGCCACTGTGTTTCGCTTGATGGTATAGTCGCGCGCTTCTTTTGGTTTTTGAGCAACATAAGACGCCACCGCGCCAACTCCCGGAGTATACATCGTACTCCAATCTTCACGCGTCGCCAGTTTAACTTTAGAAACAACTTCCAGCTTTCCTTTCAACTTCTTGTGAAGAGCAAGGGCTAACTTGTTATAATCTTTTTTAACGCGGGTTTTCACAATGACTTTCTTGGCAGTCTTTTTAACAGATTTTTTATTTGGCATAAGTAGCTCTGATTATAACATCAAGGTCTACCTACTGATAAAAACGCGGTAGCGATTAATTTGCTATCATTGGATGACATGTTACCCGAAGACCCTCTAAAGCAGCATTTCCGCATTGATCAGAGTCACGAAAAGGCTCTAAAGAAGCTCCGAATCGTGACCATTTCCGACTTGCTCTATCACCTACCGGCTCGCTATGAGGATATTAGCGATATTCAGGCGGTTTCGGGGCTGGTCGGAGGACAAGACGCGGTAGTGTATGGGCAGCTCGGCGGGCTGAAAGCTCGCCGAGCTTGGAAGAGCAAAAAACCGATCGCGGAAGGGTGGCTCGAAGATGGCTCGTCCCGCATTAAAGTTATGTGGTTTAATCAACCTTACTTAGCCAAAATGTACAAAGACGGCATGTACGTGAAAGCCGCCGGACGAGTCACGGGCGCCGGTGACAAAATTTACTTGGCTAACCCTGAGTTAGAACCGCTCGACTCTCTTCCAATCGACCGACACGATTCTATTTTCCAAGGCACGACTGTGAGTGAAGATACCATCTACCCTGTCTACCGTGAGAGCAAAGGTGTCACCAGTCGCTGGTTTTACCACACCGTGATGAAGTGTTTTGAAGCAGGTATACTGGAAAAGATTGTAGATCCTTTGCCAGCGGAGATGTTGAGGCGATACAATTTATACGCCTTGCCGACGGCCCTGCGCTTCATCCACTCGCCTAAAAAACACGAGCACGCTGCCGGCGCGCGCAAACGCTTTGCTTTCGAGGAAGTTTTCTACATCCAAGTGCAAAAGGCGAAAGAACGCGCGGCTGTCTCCGCTGCCACCACCTACGAAATTAGCGCCGCCAGCGGAGACATCGACGAATTCGTCTCAAGATTTCCTTTTTCGCTGACGGCGGCACAGACCAAAGCCATCAATGAAATTGTGAAAGACTTTCGCGGCCAGCACGCCATGTCGAGACTTCTGGAAGGCGACGTTGGCAGCGGTAAGACGGCCGTGGCCGCCGCAACCGCTTACGCGGTGGTGGTGAGCCGCCCCCCCCAAGGGCGGGAACCCGTGGTGAACTCGACTACGGTAATCTACAAGTCGCCTACATGGCTCCCACCGAAATCCTCGCCAA
>JBBDVD010000021.1:5024-8204 GCA_040903565.1 Minisyncoccota bacterium | reverse complement strand
TGATATAATCGGCGGTAAATATGGAGAAACTGACTGAAAAAGGTGGAGTGGTAAGGGTTTTCTATGCTTTATTAACACTGGCGGTATCGATCGGTATTGCTTTTTTTGTTTACCAAAATGTTTTCACGGAAAATTCAAAATACCCGTTTAAATTAGGTCTAGACCTCGCTGGCGGTAGTCAGCTCGTCTATGAAGCGGATGTTTCTGGAGTTAATCCGGCCGAAGTAGACGAGTTGATGGACGTGCTTCGTCAGGTTATCGAGCGGCGCATCAACGTCTTTGGTGTGTCTGAACCGGTAGTGCAGGTTGAGAGGAGCAGCTTTGTGACTGGTGAGCCGAAGCAACGGTTGGTGGTGGAGCTGCCAGGTGTCACCGATGTCAATCAGGCCGTGGCTGAAATCGGCCGTACACCCTTGCTGGAGTTTAAATTGGTCGACGAAGAAGCTGCTGCGGAGGCCGCTCTCTTGGAGTCTATAGAAATGGAGGGCGCGACCGTGACAGCCGCGGGCGGCGAAGCGGAACCCTACGTCGACACCGGCTTAACCGGACGCTACTTGGTATCTTCCCAACTTCAATTTGTCGGGCAAAACAGCGGGGGAGGACTTTCTAACGAGCCGGTAGTTTCTATCACTTGGAACGAAGAGGGTGCAAAACTTTTTGAGGAAATCACCGCCGCCAACGTTGGTCGGCAGCTGGCCATCTTCCTCGATGGCGAGCTTATCTCCAGTCCAAACATCAACGAACGAATTTCTGGTGGACAAGCCATCATCTCCGGTGGCTTCACTCCTGATGAGGCGCGCGACTTGGCACAAAACCTCAACTTCGGTGCTTTGCCGGTTCCGATACAGCTAGCCAGCACTCAGACCGTCGGGTCTACTCTCGGCGCGGAGGTCTTAGAGAAGGGTATGATGGCTGGCACGATTGGTTTTGGCTTAGTGATAGTTTTTATGCTCCTTTGGTATCGTCTACCTGGACTGGTTGCTATTGTGTCTCTTCTTACTTACGTGGTAGTGATGTTGGCACTCTTTCAGTTTATTCCGGTGGTTTTGACTGCGGCTGGACTAGCTGGGTTTATTCTCACTATCGGTATGGCAGTCGATGCCAACGTACTCGTCTTTGAGCGCATGAAAGAAGAGTACCGTGAGGGTAAGAGCTTTCGTGAGGCAGCCTCCGTCGGCTTCCAGCGGGCTTGGAGCGCTATCCGGGACGGCAACGTCACCAGCCTTCTCTCTGCGGTCATTCTCTTTTGGTTTGGCACTTCTATGGTCAAGGGCTTCGCATTAGTCTTTGGAATTGGTGTCTTGACTTCGATGATTTCTGCTTTAATTGTCACTCGCACCCTCTTACTGGCCTTGCCGGATAAAAAAAAGGGAGAAGGACTGCTGGCCAAGTTGTACGAAACCGGTCTAGGGAAACCCCCACACCAATCATCTTGAAGCGCTTTAGCGCGGACGCCAGTCCATCAAGATGATTGGTGTCGGGGGTAAATAAACTTTCGGAAATATGAAAATAGAAAATTTTGGAATAAAAATAATCGAACAAAAAAAGCTCTTCATTTTGATTGGAGTAGTTTTGATGGTTGCTTCACTCGGCATCATCTTTGGTCTAGGTATCCGGCCGAGTATCGATTTCACCGGTGGTTCTTTGATGGAAGTTTCTTATGACAATCGTCCCGCCAAAGAAGTGATTGAAAGTTCACTCAACGGCTTTGAATTGGGCGGGTATTCTCTGCGTAAATCTGTCGATGAATCCGGTCGCGGAAGCTACCAGTTGCGCACTCGTGACCTTTCCGAGGAGGAGAGATCTGCGATAGAGAGCGTAATGGTGGGTGAAGAAGTGTCCGGGGAAATTACTCGCTTCACTTCCATCGGGCCGGTCATTGGAGATGAATTACAAGAGAAATCTAAGTGGGCTATCGGTGCTGTGGCGCTGATTATTGTCATCTATATCGCCTTTGCTTTCTTAGGAGTACGCTGGCCGGTCGGTTCGTCGGTCTATGGCGGCATCACTGTCCTTTCGCTCGCGCACGACGTTTTGGTTCCAGCTGCCATGATGGCCATACTCGGCTACTTCTTCGGTATCGAGGCCGACGTGTTGTTCGTGATGGCTTTGCTCGCCGTACTCGGCTATTCGGTCAACGACACCATTGTGGTTTTCGATCGGGTGCGTGAAAACATCGTCAAATACCGCAACGAACACAAGCGGACAGTCAGCGGCCCCGGCGGCCTAACAAACGAAGAGGTTACCTATTCCTTCAACAAGCCCTTTTCCGAGATCGTTGGTCTGTCGGTCAGTGAGACTTTGCTTCGCTCTATCAATACCTCGCTTACAACCGCTTTGGTACTCTTGGCCCTCTATTTTTTCGGCGGGGAAGTAACCAAGACGTTTGCACTCGTATTACTGGCCGGAGTCATCGCCGGAGCCTATTCATCCATCTTCTTCGCCAGTCCGCTTTTAGTTTGGTATGCAGAGTGGAGGGAAGGACGTAATAAGGCAAAAGCTTAGTGTCATGATAATTGGAATTACCGGAACAGACGGTGCCGGAAAAGGCACAGTCGTTGAATATTTAGTAAAGAACAAAGGTTTTAAGCTCTACCATGCGCGGGCGTTATTTTTGGAGGAAATAAAAAAACGCCACTTACCGACCGACCGAGTTCATATGCGTCTGGTGGCCAATGATTTACGTAAACAGTTTGGTAACGATTACATCGTGAGTTTATTTTTAGATAGGGCTAAAGCAGAAAATGTTGACAAAGTAGTCATTGATTCTTTGCGAACAGTGGCCGAAGCCGAAACCCTCCAAGGAAATGACGGAATACTTTTGGCGATAGACGCGGACCAGACTCTTCGGTATGAGCGAATACACGCTCGCAACTCCGAGAGCGACCAAGTTACTTTTGAAGAGTTCGCTGAGCACGAAGAGCTTGAATCTAATGACCCTGATCCTCACGGCATGCAAAAGCAAAAAGTCATGTCCATGGCTGATTACACGATTTATAATGACAACAATACAGAAGCTTTATATAAAGAAGTGGAGAAATTTTTAGAGAAATACACCAGTAACTAATTCCGGAGGCCATTTGTTGCCCTTAGTTGACGAATATTTAACAAGTGGTACCTTAAAAAAAGATGATCAGCCTGGTCATTGACAGACAGGGAATATAAGGAGAAACCAAATGA
>JBBDVD010000021.1:0-4924 GCA_040903565.1 Minisyncoccota bacterium | reverse complement strand
CGGCCGCCGAGGCCACGGCCAATGACGCCGCTGCCAAGGCAGCGGCCGCCGAGATAGAAGCGGCCGAAGCTAAAGCGGCCGCAGAAACGGCAGAGACTGCAGTTGCTGGACTAAATCGGCGGGCGGATACGTTTGTCGATCGAGGAGAACTGGACGACTTCGTCCGGGAGGATGCGAACGATCCGGTGTTGCGCCGGAGCGATCTTGCGGACTTAGGACTCAGTGACCTTTTGACCAAGGAGGAGGCGGGACGCACTTACCTCATTCCGGGACAAGTAAATCGTGAGCTACTTGAACAGCAGGCGGGTATACCGTCTGATGACCTGCTCACGATAAACGAAGGCGATCGGCGATATCTCGCAGCCGGCAGTGTTCCGGTGGTGTCGGAACCTTCCTTCACTCTCTTCGGTTACACGATACCGTGGTGGTGGCTGTGGGTCGCGATAGTGGCTCTCGCATTCATCACTATCCTCGCTACTATCTTTCTCTTCCTGCGTTCTCGGAACAATCGAAAGGATCTGAGAGAACTCAAGGAGAAAGTCGACAATGAGAATAGCGGACTCCATCAGCGCGTCAAAACCGTCGAGAAAAACGTGCGCGATGTTGCTGAAAAGTCCGATCGGGCTCTCCACTTCTCGGTGGCGACGGCCGACTTCGCTGGCTACAAACTGGTCGGCGATACTACCAAGGTCCCGTTGACGCAACCGGAGCTTGAAAGGGCTTTGGTAAAAGACGGCGATTCTGTCGACTATACGCTGGCCCCGGAAGACAACTTGGAGGATCAGCGCCAAATACGCTTCACACGCGTCGATAACGCGCATGGAGACGGGCATCACGGCCTCAAGGTGGAGGGTATTGCCGAGCAACGCCACCCCATCAAGTTCGAAATCTCGCGGATCTTCACGGCGTTCCGAAATGCCGGGAAGAAGAAGCAATTGGTTGGAATCGGCAACACTGCTTCCACCAAGACCGCAGCTTGAAAAAAACGACTCGAGGCGGCCAGTCTGCCTCGGGTCACCCTAAATCATATCGCTCTAAGCGGTAGGAAAATTTTACACACTCCACCCTGACCTGAAACATGGTTTGTGCTGGACTGTCTGTCTGTAGGCTCTCATTTCTCTCGCGTCACGCAAGTTGACCCGACTGGAGATGACAGTTAATGAAAATTCCGTCACCGCGACCTGAAACATGGTCTGCGCTGCCCGACTTTTCATTGTTCTTTAATCACCCTATACAATCGTATAGGGTTTTGTTATTTGTGAACCTAAACGTCGAGGTAATTTTAGAAAAAATAGAAACAAACGCTACTTAATTTCGGCGTAGTCGAAGAGAACTCCCAATGCTTTACACCAGGTAAGAATGTACTTGTATTCACTCAGGTCGACGTCGAGAGGGACGCCGTAGATGATATTGCCTCGATTACCTTTTTGCTCTCCAAGGTCGATATACTCGTTGGCTTCAAGATCCTTGGCTAGATATACGAAAAGATCCGGACCGTTGGTGCCCTCGTAATTCATATAATGAAGGAGCGTTTCTTCCGGAGAACGAATAATTTCAACTTGACCTTTAGCGGGGTGGTTGGGTGTGCCGGTTACTTCGAATGGTCCGCGAGTCATTACTCCCGAGTCATCTACTTCAGTAACTGGGTCGGATGTTTCAACGTCTTCGTCATTTGATACTCGACGGTTGTCTACTTGTCGCTGTGCTTCTAGGCGGGCCCGAAGCTCGGGGTCGAGTTCATCTTGAACTTCTTCGTTAAATAAAAGGGGAGAGAAAGCCCACCACAAAAAGGCGCCGGCTGTCATGGCCAACAAAAGAAGCAAAACCAACAGAATCTTAAATTTCATACTTCCACTTTAACATGGGGCCCGACGCCCTGCCCGGCTTATCAACTGTATATGCGGGTGCCCACAAAACTTTCATTACTCAGATACTTTTTTAGTTCGGCGAGATTATCGCCGTTTATACAAGCAACTTCTATGTCTTTAGCTTCTGCTTCGCGCGCGGCCATTGGGTCGAAGGGTGCCGAAAGCCCCGGATCCCACTCGCTGGGGATTAGTTTTCTGAATTCACTCCACGTTATTTCTTTAAGAGGAGTCGCATCTGGATTTGTCCTCGGGTCGGCGGTGTAGACGTAATCGATATTGGAAAGGTTGATGACTTTCTTGGCTTGCACTCGCTCGGCGATTTGAATGGCGCGAAGGTCGGTTGAGGCGCCGGGCCGGTAGCCGGCAGCAATGATGACGTTAGTATTTTTCGGTACGTCCAAAATTTCATCGGGATTGGTTATCATGACGGGATGAGCGATGTCTTTAAAGATGGTGCGAAGCAGGTGTCCATTGAGGCGGGTGGCATGGATCCCAAGCCAGTCGAGGTCGTCTTTCTCTAGCGAGTGAGTGGCATTGGCGGCATCTTGGTAGCGACGAGCGGTACGCCCGCCGCCGGCGATGATAATGAAACGACGGTTGCCTTCGGCAACCGCCTCCTCAATAAATCCCTTCAAAGAATTCAAAAAATCCGTATCAATCTGATCTGGCACGATGAGCGACCCTCCGACCGACATGACGATGGTTTCCATTGTGTTGTATTATACACTGATAATTTCTATGAAAATCATCCGAAATTTTTTCAATATATTAAATATTGGTTTACTAGTGTTCGTCGCAATATTTATTATTTTGTTTACAGGCTGGATTATATTGAACACTGACGTCAATACCGAAGACGCGAAAAAACACGCGGAAATGGTTCGTCTTCAAGCCAGCGCCAAGAATTACTATTCACGCCTTCAATTTTATGATGGCATATGTTCGGATATTGGCATTCCGGTAGGTTGGCGCTGTCACAGCTTTGAAGCAGCCTACGCCATAGAAATTGGCTTAAAAGAAGGAGGTTTTTTATGTTTGGATAGCAGTGGATATCTTGGACAAAGTTTACAAAGCAAGCATACAAATACCCACTGTCCGGGTGGTTAAACCACTAACAACCACCTTCCTGTTTATCCCACGCTAATTGCTTGCAATTTTCCTTTTGGTCTGTATAATGGCGCCTACTTGTCTATGGGAAACGGATGCCTCAAGCGCATCTAAAAAATGCCCTAACAAAGCTGTTTGACAATTGAATAAGGGGCCGATTAAACTTTTCACAATTTTTGTGGCGAGACTTTAGTTTGGCTCCGCAGTACGCATCATCAATGCGGTTTCTCTCCACGAAATCGCATTGATAAATCCAACACCTAATTAGTTAAGTGTTGGATAAAAAATCCAATGTGGCTAACCCCCACATTGGTACACCCCCACACCTATCATCTTGAAGCGCTTCGCGCGGACACCCGTCCATCAAGATGATAGGTGTCGGGGGTACAGTAATGACCGACGACTATTTATTTAGTTGTTGGTCGAGGCAAAAGTTAGTTTGTACTTTCTTTTGTCTCATCCTTTAGGTGGTTCATCGAAAAGAGCGACTATAAGTACAGTTGCTCGCCAAGTAAGTGAACCCAGGTAGTCAATGCGGAGCATTGACAGTCAAAAGTTTATAAAGTCAAAAGTTTATAAAGTAGCACTTCGTGCAACTTTATAACTTTCAGCTTTCTACTTTTAACTTGTCATTGTGAAGCAATGACCCTGTCTTAAATTAGAGTTTGATCCTAGCTCAGGGTGAATGCTGGCGGCGTGGATGAGGCATGCAAGTCGAATGGGTTTAGACCCATGGCAGACGAGGTAGGAACACGTAGGTACGTACCCCAAAGTCAAGGATAATCCGTCGAAAGGCGGGATAATACTTGATGGTCTCGAAAGAGTAAAGATTTATCGCTTTGGGAACGGCCTGCGGTCTATCAGCTTGTTGGTAAGGTAACGGCTTACCAAGGCTACGACGGATAGGGGAGCTGAGAGGCTGACCCCCACCGATGGAACTGCGACACGGTCCATACTCCTACGGGAGGCCGCAGTCGAGAATCTTCCGCAATGGACGAAAGTCTGACGGAGCGACGCCGCGTGGTTGATGAAGTCCTTAGGGACGTAAAAACCTTTTATGGAGGAGAAAGTTTATTGATGTTACTCCATGAATAAGGGGCTCCCAATTCTGTGCCAGCAGGAGCGGTAATACAGAAGCCCCAAGCATTACCCGGAATCACTGGGCGTAAAGGGTGCGTAGGCGGCTATATTAGTCGGGTGTTAAATCCTGGGGCTCAACCTCAGAATCGCATTCGAAACGGTATAGCTAGGAGAAGTGAGAGGTGTGCGGAACTCAAGGTGTAGGGGTGAAATCCGTTGATATCTTGGGGAACACCAAATGCGAAGGCAGCACACTGGCACTCTCTCGACGCTGAGGCACGAAAGCGTGGGTAGCGAATGGGATTAGATACCCCAGTAGTCCACGCCCTAAACGCTGTCAACTGGCTTTTTGGAGTATCGACCCTCCAAGAGGCGAAGCTAACGCGTTAAGTTGACCGCCTGGGTAGTACGATCGCAAGATTAAAACTCAAAGGAATAGACGGGGACCCGCACAAGCGGTGGAGCGCGAGGCTTAATTCGTCGCTAAACGAAAAACCTTACCGAGGCTAGAAATCCAGCTGCACGCTCTGGGAAACCAGAGAAGCTTTCGAAGGTGCTGGACAGGTGATGCATGGCTGTCGTCAGTTCGTGGCTTGAGCTGTTCCCTTAAGTGGGGAAACGAACGCAACCCTCGTTGTCTGTTATATGTGTCAGGCGAGACTGCTCCCTCACGGGAGAGGAAGGTGAGGATGACGCCAAGTCAGCATGTCCCTTGATGCCTCGGGCTGCACTCACGCTACAATGGTACGCACAACAGGACGCAATACCGCAAGGTGGAGCAAATCCTTATAAAACGTGCCCCAGTTCGGATTGAGGTCTGCAACTCGACCTCATGAAGTCGGAATCGCTAGTAATCGCGGATCAGCATG
>JBBDVD010000020.1:0-1414 GCA_040903565.1 Minisyncoccota bacterium | reverse complement strand
TTTGATTTCGACTGAAACAGAACTACCTTATTAGAGAGTATACAAGAAAAACGTTTAAAAAATCGTGGTGCCCTGTTGATATCTAAAGATGACTCCCACACAAATATACATACTACCTACAACAGTGAGCACCCTAAGGTGACGGAAGATAGTCGAGTGGGTTGAGGTAACCTTCCACAGCGGAGAATGGTGATAGGGCGGCGCCACAGCCGGTGACAGCCTTGAATTCATTGAACCGCTTAACACCCACGGCGGCGCTGACGTAGAGAGTAAAGTGTAGGTGTGGCCCAGTAGCGTAGCCAGTAGCTCCCACGTATCCTATTAAGTCGCCAGTGGCAAGCTTTTGTCCGGCTGACACGCCTGTCCAACTAAGGTGAGCGTAGAGGGTTGATAATCCATTGGGATGATCCACCAACACCCACTGCCCCCAAGAGTAACAACCCGGAACCAGGTCCGTGTTGGCGGTAGCCCGGACCGTACCGGTTAGCGGCGCGTAAATCTTGGTACCTACAGCGGCACCAAGGTCAATGCCGTTGTGCATGTTGTTTTTGTAGATGCCAGTATTTTCCAAAGCGAACTTGGTGTAGCCGAAGTATTGGGTGAGAACTATTTTCTCTAATGGCCAACGAAAGACTGCTGTTCCTTTGGTTGGAATGGAGTTAGGATCGAGTATGAATTTGAGTTGAGATTCAACGTCTTGCACCTGCTTTACCATCTTCTCGCGAGCAGCTTTTCTGTCAGCCAGCATTTTTTGGTATTCGGCTTCTTCGTTTTTGGTAGCCGTCAAAAGCTGAGTTTGTTCTCGTCGATTACCGTCCAGAACAGCCTGTTGTCCAGAATATTGTTGCCGCAACGACACAAGGTCGGCCCGCCTACCGGTCTCTTCCAAAACTTTTTCCTCCAAAACGCCTCGTAAAGAATTTAATTCTTGCACCTTCTCCCGCATACTTTTCCTGATTGTCTCCAGATCCTCTATCTGTATCCAGAAGTCAGAAAGATTGTCGTAGCGCAAAAGTAACTCTACTAAAGATTCAGAATCGTTTTGGTCAACCGCCCGGAGTATTTCCGCCACGGCTGACATGTTGCTATCAATACCATCGCTGGTGACGACTATTTCTGTATTGAGCTGCCCTATCTGCATGTCGGTGGTGGAAATGCGGTTTTCGGTATATCTAACATCAGCCAACACTTTACTCCTTTCCAGCTCCAGCTGGTTGATGGCTTTTTGCAGAGTATTTTTTTCGGCACCAACCTTGTTGAGCTCAGCTTCAAAAGCAGCTATCTCCTTCTCAATATCAGCCAACTGACCGCTAAGTTGGTCTTTCTGGGAGCGCAACTTGTCAGCTTCGGATTGTGCAAAGACGAAACCGCTACTCAAAAAAAGTCCGGGGGCTAAAACCAGTCCAAGCAAGAA
>JBBDVD010000019.1:5914-8538 GCA_040903565.1 Minisyncoccota bacterium | reverse complement strand
ATGTACGACCCAGAGAGAATTACTTTTTTTGCCAATACTGACGCACGTGGAAAGAACGTGCCTTTTGGTATTAAGGCCAAAGACCGCACTCGCCACGTTTACGTGATTGGTAAGACGGGTATGGGTAAGTCGACCCTCCTCGAAAACATGGCGGTGCAGGATATTCGTAATGGTGAAGGTTTTGCCTTCATCGACCCACACGGACAAACTGCCGAAACCCTACTTGATTACATTCCCGAAGAGCGCATGAAAGATGTGTTGTACTTCGCGCCCCACGATACCGACTTCCCGGTCTCTTTTAACGTCATGGAAGACGTCGGTGCTGATAAGCGGCACTTGGTGGTGTCCGGACTGATGTCAGTCTTCGAAAAAATCTGGGTGGACGCCTGGAGCGCGCGTATGGCCTACATTCTTCAGAACACCCTGATGGCTTTGTTGGAGTATCCGGGAGCAACACTCCTTGGGGTCAACCGTATGTTGTCTGATAAAAAGTATCGCGAAAGGGTAGTGGCCAATGTGCAAGACCCGTCTGTTAAAAGCTTCTGGGTAGACGAGTTTGCCAAGTACAACGAGCGCTATATGCAGGAGGCTGGCGACGCGATTAAAAACAAAATCGGTCAGTTCACCGCCAACCCGCTCATCCGCAATATCATCGGCCAACCAAAATCATCTTTTGATATTCGAGAGATTATGGATGAAAAGAAGATAATCATCATGAATCTTTCCAAGGGACTCATTGGTGAAACCAACGCCAACCTGCTCGGAAGTATGCTCACCACCCGTATCTACCTAGCGGCCATGAGTCGGGCAGACGTCTCCGCTGAAGAGATGAAAGAACTGCCCAACTTCTACTTCTACGTCGACGAATTCCAGTCTTTTGCCAACGCGACTTTTGCCAACATTCTTTCTGAGGCGCGCAAATACAAATTGAACCTGACAATAGCGCATCAATACATTGAGCAAATGGAAGAAGACGTGCGCAATGCCGTTTTCGGCAACGTCGGCACCACTATCGCTTTCCGCGTCGGACCTTTTGACGCAGAGGTACTCGAGACCGTCTTCGCTCCGAAATTTTTGGCGGTTGATTTGGTGAATCTTGGTTTCGCGCAGGTATATCTCACGCTCATGATTGATGGCATCGGCTCGGCGCCGTTTTCGGCCGTCACCTTGCCCCCGATTTCTCATGTTGGCGACACCTTCAAAGATCAGATTATCCAATCCAGTCGACAACAGTTTGCCCACCCTCGCAGTGGGGTCGAGGCAATTATTTCCGCTTGGTTGGCGCCTATTACAGAAGAGTCTTTACCACGAAGAGTTAAAGAAAATGGTGATAACGGCGGGAAGGTGGAAAAAGAAAGTCATCATGATACGGAGCCTAAACCGCCTCGTGCAGTTGGACACAACGGTAATAACAACCATCAGTCGGTGTCTCAAAAAGACGAGAATCACCACCAACGTTCAAGTTCGACCTCGCGAGGAAACAGCGATAGCCACCCCGACAAGAAGCACTCTGAAAAGAAGGAAAGCAGTTCTCCCAGAAGCCTAGAAGAATTGCGGGCGGTCTTGCGACAAATTTCCGATAAAGAAAACCCAGATAAAGAAAAAGAGGTGGCTCAAAAGGATGTACCGACCGACCTCAAGGGAGCGTTGGCTTCAGCGCTCGGTGAGGTGTCGGTAGAAAAAAGGGAAGATGACCCAACGAATTTCTCAACCGTCAAAAGTCATTCGGCTGACGATTCCCTTGACCCTAAAAAACTCGAGCGCATGATGCGCATCAAGACCGACGACAAAACTCCGCTCAAATGACCTATGCGTTACTCGCTAACTTTAATTTTAGGGTTGGTGATATACCTCGCGCTGCCTCATGGTGCCTTGGCATTGATTAATATAAATACGGGGACTCTTGATGAGTTAAAAACTTTGCACGGTATAGGGGATGTCATTGGCCAGAGAATTATAAATGCCAGACCTTTCTCGTCAGTCGAAGATATCAAACGGGTAAATGGAATCGGTGATGTTACTTACGAAGGGATGAAAAATAATATTACGGTTGAAAGTACCAGCGTTGTCACGACCAATATTGAATCAAAGACTTCTTCCGGTGGTGGAGTAATGACTGAGGCCACCAAGCCTGCCATTTTGGGGCCGATAACTGGCCTGACGATTACCGTGCCCGAGTTGGCCTATGTGGGGCAGCTGCTCACCTTTGATGTTAATCCGTCTGATGGAACTAGCCGGACAGCACGTTACCGATGGAACTTTGGCGATGGAATAACTGATGATTATAAAAAACCCTCACACCGCTATGCTCGGCCGGGAACCTACGTGGTGATGGTGGAAAGTTATTATCAAAAAGAAACCAAGCTGGCCAGAAAAGAGATAGAAATATTGCCTTTGGCGCTGAAGTTAGAAATACTTTCTTCAGAGGAGGTGAGGGTGGTAAATAACGGTAGTCATGAGATAGACCTAGGCAGGATGTCTTTATTTGCTAATAGTACATTTACTTTTCCTAAATACACTATTTTACTATCTGGTCAGAGTTTGGTGGCCAAGGTGAACAACTCAGGGAGTGTGAGTTTGAAGGATGGGGAAGGGGTGGTTTTGGGTGTGGGGGGGGGGGGGGG
>JBBDVD010000019.1:0-5904 GCA_040903565.1 Minisyncoccota bacterium | reverse complement strand
CCCCCCCCCCCCCCCCCCAGTCGCCGTCGCTATCGCTCCGCGCTCTGTCGCTAAAGTAACAACACCAATAAAGGTCACCAGCACAGAGGAAGTTTCGGCCGAAACTTCCTCAAGTCGCGCGGGCGAAGCTCATGTCCCTACCTCAACTCAAGCCGCTTCGTTGCCCTCGGCCGATATCCCCACAGCCGCTTGGCCCTATCTCGCCTTGTTCGGGGTCATTGGTTTAGGGATATTTGCTATGTATAGCACCAGGAGTTAGCCCTCGCATCCTTTCTTGCTATACCTAAGTTATAGTTAGTATTATGACAGTGAAAAAGTCGGTGGTGGTGATAGGCGGCGGCACAGGCACTCACACCATTCTCCGCGGGTTAAAACACTTTTCCCACACCGTCGATATTACCGCTATCGTTGGTATGTCTGATTCTGGAGGCTCTACCGGCCGTCTACGCGATGAGTTTGGTATGTTGCCGGTTGGAGACGCCCGCATGGCTATGGCCGCTCTCGCCGATGATTCTGGTGTCAACGAGCTTCTAATGCGTGACCTATTCCTCTACCGCTTTCAAAACGGCAACGGCCTCAAAGGCCACAATTTAGGCAATCTGCTGCTCACGGCCCTGTCGGACATGTTGGGCAACGAAGCCGTGGCTATTGCCGCCGCTTCCCAAATACTTCGCCTATCTGGTACTGTTTTACCAATCACCACCGATAAGGTCCACCTCACTGCTTTATATGACGACTACGTGGAAGTAGAAGGCGAACACAAAATAGACGCTCCACTCCCAGATCGCTATGGTCACCGCATAATCCAGCTCGGCCTTCGACCAGAGGCTACTATCCACCCGGCAGCAATGGCCGCGCTTTCTTCGGCCGATATGATAATTATCGGTCCGGGCGACCTATACTCAAGCCTCTTGGCCAACTGCGTGGTGACTGGTGTCCCGCAGGTTATAAAAAATAGCCGAGCCAAATTTGTTTACGTGGCAAACTTAATGGAACGTCTGGGTCAGACCGAAGGGATGACGGTCTCTGACTGTGTGAGGGCAATAGAAAAATACGTCGGCAAACAGCCGGACGTGGTGGTAGTAAACGATGCATCCCTACCTCAGAATATGATTGAGAGATATAAAAAAGAAGAAGGCACCAGACCAGTGGTTGATGATATCGAGAATGACTCAAAGCTGATTGTTGTTCGCACTGATTTAATTTCGCACGAAGACAACCAGCAACCTGTCGGAGACCAAGTGCGAAGGTCGCTAATTCGTCATGATTCAGACAAGTTGGCGGCGGCGGTGCTGTCCGCTTTAAATAGTTAGCATTAATCTATAAGCGTTAATTGTTGGTGGTATAATTTACTGATGTCGGAAGAAAAACTAACTCCTTTAAACAACGAAAAAATAACTTTCTCCGAAGAGGAAATGTTGGATCCGTCGAAAAGGGCAGAGGTGGTCCTTGATCACATTCTCAGCACCGAAGCTGGAGTAGAAAGTCAATCCGCTGCTCCAGAAGAGATGGTGACAGTAAAGGAAGCCATTCATGCCAGGCCGGTTCTTGATCATAGTACAGGTCGCAACTTGGCCCGGGTACTTTTCGTTACCACCGACGAGAGCGTCCTTATCCCCGACAGCTTCAAACGGCGAGAATATACTGAGCTAGCCAAAAACTTCGACGAAGTGCACGTGTTTTGTTTGATAGCTCGCGCCGGTGAAGATGGCTTCGAGCGAGCCGGGACCAACTTATGGTTCTATCAAATACGGTCAACAAATTGGTGGCAGCTTCCTTGGAAAGCAAAGACTGCTGCGCGTGAGGCGTTGGTTTGGAATAACATCATCCGACCCGACCTAGTGGTGGCGATCGACCCTTTCGAAGCCGGGTTGGCAGGTTATTTGATAGCCAAAAGTTTAAAACGCTCCTTTCAGCTCCACCTCTATACCGACCCATTTTCTGAAGAATATCTTAAGTCGGCTGCCGACAATAACTGGCGATTGCGCATAGCGAGATATATCTTGAAGAGGGTTAAAAGTATGCGCGTCTCCACTTCCAATTTACAACAAATAATAAAGAAAAAATATAAAAAAATAAAAGACATAGCCGTCTTGCCCCGTTTCTATAATTTCACGAGTTTGCTTGAAGCTGCGCCAGTCTTCGACCTGCATGAGCGCCACCCAGATTTCGTTTTTATTATTCTTGCCTTCGGACCATTAACGGCCGACAGTTATCTCCATGATCTTTTCTCTTCTCTACACCGGCTACTGCGAAATCCACGCATCGGGTTAGTGGTGGTGGGCGACGGGCCGGGGCGAGGGCTATTTGAAGAAAAGGTGAAGTTGCTCGGGATTGAGCGCAGTGTTGTGTTTCAAAAAGAAGCAGAAGACATCGCTTCATATCTAAAGACCGCCGATTTGTTGGTGGAAGTAAGTGTGGCTGAGGATGGGGAGGTGAGGGTGCTACAAGCCGCCGCCGCCGGCTTACCAGCCGTGATGGTCGCAACCGATCTGCGCCGGGATTTGTTTGAGGATAATAAATCGGCGCTAGTTTGCGAACCGGGCGACAGCACTTGCATCTACCAAAAGACCTCCAAATTCATCAACGGCACAGCCATGAGAGATCAGCTAGCAGACAATGCGCAGGATATCGCCAAACAACGCCTCCATGAAGACCCAAGCGCTCATTATCGAGCCTTGGCTCTTACCATTGAGGCGGTGCTAAATACTGATCCAAGTAAGACCTCTAAATCCTCTAAATAAGGTATAATTTGAAGGTAATATTCTAACCTCGATTATGCTACAAGTAGGACAAACTGCGCCGGAGTTCAGTCTTCTAGACCAACATGGGAAACCACAAAGTCTAGCTGATTACGCGGGCCAGACTATTCTCCTTTACTTTTATCCCAAGGACGACACTCCAGGCTGTACTAAAGAAGCTTGCACCATCGCCGAAGTTTTTAATGAATTTGAAAATCTAGGAGTCAAAGTCTTTGGCGTGAGTGCCGATAGCGTCGAGTCACACAAAGCTTTTGCCGAAAAATATAGTCTGCCATTCCTACTTCTTTCTGATGCAGATTATTCCACCGTCAAAGCCTACGGCGCTTACAAAGAAGGTGACGGCCCCGAGCATAGCCCCCAGATCGCCAGGGTCTCTTATCTCATCTCACCCGACAAGATAATTATGCGCGCCTATCCAGCGGTTGACCCAGCTAGTCACGCGGTGGAAATACTCAAGGACTTGGGTTGGGATTCAAACACGCAACAATAATAGTTCACTAATTAGGATTTATTTGGAAATAACTGTAATTACCTCATGTTAAAGGTTGCTCGTATTGGTTTTATCGGACAGGGATTTATTGGCAAGAACTATGCTGATGACTTTGAAAACAGGGAATACGAAGTAGTTCGTTATGCTCTAGAAGCACCATATAGCGGAAATAAAGAACAGATAAAAAATTGCAAAATTGTCTTTGTTGCCGTACCTACCCCGACAACTCCAGCGGGATTTGACGATAGTTTTGTAAGAGACGCAGTGTCAGTGACTGCTCCAGGCACTACTGTAGTGATCAAATCTACCATGGTACTCGGCAGCACTGAAAAAATACAGAAAGATTTCAATGATCGTATTATCTTTCATTCACCCGAATTTTTGACGGAAGCAAAAGCAGCATATGATGCAGCAAATCCAACTCGTAACATTGTTGGTATTACAGAAAATACTTCAGAACAAAACCAGGCTGCAGAGGAACTACTTTCTGTATTGCCTAGTGCGCCTTTCAGGTTAATCTGTACCGCTCGTGAAGCTGAACTCATCAAGTATACAGCTAACTGTTTTCTCTTTACTAAAGTTATTTTTGCTAACCTGATGCACGATTTAGCGGAAGCAAATAATGCTTCGTGGGATACTATACGTGAGGGTGTGGCAGCTGACCCACGAATTGGGGGCTCACATTTTCGAGTCATTGATACCAGCGGGCACAAAGGGGCTAAGCCAGGGCGTGGCGCAGGTGGACATTGTTTCATAAAAGACTTTGCAGCACTTCGTGAAATGTATGTGAATTCACTACCGGAAGACATTGCAGGTCTGGCCGTAATACAAGCGTTGGAAGAAAAAAATAAAAATTTACTAAAAGAAAGCCAAAAAGATTTAGACTTAATGGCCGGAGTATATGGAGAATATTTTTAATTTGAAAAAAACTATATTAGTAACAGGAGGGGCTGGTTTTATTGGAAGCGCGCTTATTCAGCGGCTGAGGCTGGATGGCCACACTGTGGTTTGTGTTGATAGTATAAATGAGTACTACGATCCATCCTTAAAAGAGTCGCGGCTCAAATTATTCGATAATCAAGTATCCATACACAGAATTGATATAGCTCACAAAAAGGCCCTCTCTGAAATTTTTTCAAAATATCAATTTGACACAGTGTGCCATCTGGCAGCTCAGGCGGGTGTTCGTTATTCTATTACTAATCCAGAGGTGTATGTACACAGTAATATAACAGGACTTTTTTCGGTACTAGAATGCATGAAAGACCACGGAGTTAAAAAACTAGTCTTCGCTTCAAGTTCTTCTGTTTATGGGGAGTCAGAGGAGGTGCCTTTTTCTGAGTCGCAGTCTGCCGATCAGCCAGTTTCTTTGTACGCTGCCACCAAAAGGAGTGGGGAACTAATGGCGCATGCGTATCATAAAATACACGGATTGAACGTTACTGCATTGCGTTTTTTTACCGTGTATGGTCCTTACGGCCGACCTGACATGGCACCTATGATTTTTACTGAGAAAATATTAAAAGGAGAACCAATTGATGTTTATAACAACGGCAATATGCGTCGAGATTTTACGTACATAGACGACATAGTCGAAGGGTTTATCCAGGCTGTAAATAAACCTTTCGAATATGAAGTCATAAACCTTGGAAATGGGTCACCAGTCCAGCTGTTGGATTTTATAGAAACTCTAGAGGATTTAATTGGCAAGAAAGCTGAAAAAAATATGTTGCCCATGCAGCTTGGTGATGTACCACAGACATATGCCAAAACTTCGAAAGCTGAAAAACTCCTTGGATTTCGGGCAAAGACTGACATAAAAAAGGGTTTAGGAGAGTTTTTAAGTTGGTATAAAGAATACTATCAGTGATTTTATGTCAGAGACGATACCAAAAACTTTGCATTATGTTTGGGTAGGACCCAATCAGATGGGCGGGCTTCAAAAAAGATGTACTGAATCTTGGAAAAAACATTTGCCAAGTTATGAAATTAAGCTTTGGAATGAGAAAAATCTTCCGATGGAAGTCGTGAATCATCCTTATGTGAAAGCAATGTATCAGAAAGGGAAGTGGGCCTTTGTCTCCGATTACATTCGCTTCTGGGTTTTGGAAAGGGAAGGGGGAATTTACCTCGATACGGATACTGAGGTATTAAAGAGTTTTGATGACCTACTCGAGCACAACGTATTTTTTGGTAAAACCAAGGATGGAGTTACTGCTGCTGGAGTGATTGGTGCTGTGGCGCACCACCGATGCGTTCAGGATATTCTGGCGGTTTATGATGCCGATACAGAATATTCCAACTATCGCACTTCACCCCGCACTATAACCGACGTGCTTTCTCAAAACTCCTATGAGGATGTTGTCGTGTATGACTATCAATACTTCAATCCCTGCGACGACGGGGAAAAATGTACGTCAGATAAATTGTCCATCGCCTACACCAATAATCACTGGGCAGAATCGTGGGTCCCTCACGTCAAGCTACGCAAGTTTTTACGAAGAGTAGGTATTATGTATTTCCTGAAAAAAATGTTTAGAAAAACTACCTAGTGTTGTATTTCTTTCACGCAGAGCATTTGAAACGCGTGTTCTGGGTGGTTGCGAGTATAGAGCTGCGTCAGCACAACTAACATTTTTCTTAAGATGCGAG
>JBBDVD010000018.1:1597-8613 GCA_040903565.1 Minisyncoccota bacterium | reverse complement strand
GGATATTTTGCTCCAAGTATTCACAAAATATCTCAAAAGCTCTTTCGATTACCCAACGACAAACTTAAAAAGACTAGGAGAAATCCTAGTCTTTTTAAGTTTGTGCGGCCAGGGGTAAATTCGCCTCTCTACGAGAGCAGTACACCTTTTGGATATTTTGCTCCAAGTATTCACAAAATATCTCAAAAGCTCTTTCGATTACCCAACGACAAACTTAAAAAGACTAGGAGAAATCCTAGTCTTTTTAAGTTTGTGCGGCCAGGGGTAATCGAAACCCGCTTTTTCTAATTCGTTACACTCATAAGAACGCTGGTCGCGCCTCGCTTATTTTTCTCCCTAGGGGCGGGGAGAAAAACATAGCTCCGGCGGTTTCGATTACACGCAAGCAAAGCAGTTTGCTTGCTCCCTGGCCGCAGTCGAAAAATGGACCCTGAGGGGTCCTTTTTCTTTGTGCGGCCAGGGGTAATCGAAACCCCGACTGAACATTGGCAATGTCCTGTTATACCACTTAACCATGGCCGCATTTACTGATTTGTTGCACTATTTAATACCATATTGGGTAAACGGTCAATCCACACGAGCATCTTTTTTTTAAGATACGTATTTGTCACTAATAAAGTACACATGCCATAGCGCACTTTCTTACTTTTATGACGACTAGGGAGCACCATAGTCTTGTGAAAATTAGTTAAACCAGTCTTTTGGGTCCAAAACTTCTTACATTCACTTTCTTTCAAATCCTCGTAAATATATAAAGCACCCCTAAGCCTTTCCTCCGGCACCTGACAAATTTCCAACAAAAAACGTTTAAAAATAAGGATCATTTGAGGATCAGTGTTTATAATTCTCACTTGGGCATTATTTGCTTTATCGCCTTCACCCCAATAAGCCGCAACAGCAGCCACAAAAAGGGGATTGTTGATGTTTTTATCTATATCTCTCAAGGCTTCTTTTTCCGCCTCAGCATAATGAGCCTGTAATAGGCTACCACGGGCCTTATTCAGACTAACCAAGCGTTGTGTGCTGATTTTTTGTACATTATCTGACAAATATTTTTTAACAGCTTCAGAAAAATCCACCCCTTTAAACCAGCTAGTCAAAGTGCTCTTGGACATTCCTAAAGCTTGGGTTATTTCATTGTAGCTTTTACCCTCACTTCTTAATTTTAACGCCTGAGTCTTATCTGTTCTCATTATTACTATACTAGCATAAGACAAGGGTTCTATTTATGACTTATGCACAGATTTTCCTACTAGTTCCAACCATGTGATCAATTTTTGTTTTGCCAATCCGTCGTTTAAGATCGTCACCCCCGCTTTGTAATAAATTTTTGATTTCTCAGCCCCTAAAAACTCCACCAGAAACTTCCTAAAAATTTTGTGTGTAGTAGCGCGCTGGTTAGGGAAGCGAATCTGAGTGGCATGCTTAATATCGCCAGCTGCTCCATAAAAACCAAGACTGAGTAAGAAAAGGCTAGAGGACTTAAAATGTTTGAACTCTGTGCTGGCAGTCTTCTTAGCGGATATGTACTGCTTGGCACGTTCCTTGTCACGCGCTTTATTAAGCAACGAAATGCGCTTTACGTTATCCCTTCTAGCCTTCACCTCATTATCCACTCGCACCTTCTTAGAAAAGGACTGCTTCCCAAACCAATTACTCAACGTTCCGCGTGAAACGCCGACTATCTTGGCTATTTCAGTATACGAAAAACCCCGTTTCCGAAAATCCCTTGCTTTTTGGTACTTTTCTGGACTGGAAGTCATTTTAGTGGCTAGCGCCAATCTAAAGGCAAATAAAAATTGAGCAGAAATTTGCAAAGACGAGCGAACCATAGAAACCTCTGGTAAGTGAATCTTTGCGGATTTATGCCAATTTTTATTTGCCGTCGATGGCGCAGTAATTATATTGCGATGACGCTGTTATTAAAATATGATTTATGTTAGCCGTAAAATGACTCCTAAATCATACAGTGTGTATATTATATACTGTGACGGTTGTTCAATTTGGAGTTATGCACAAAAAACCTAATCGGTCTCATTAGCACCTTCTACGAATCACCCTCTATCTCTTCACCGACAATCACAATCCATCCTTCAGGACCCACAATGGCAGAATGCTCGACTCCTACCGGCACATCGAACCGTTCTCCAGCTTTAATAATTTTATTTTCTCCAGAGAAATTAAATTCAATTGAACCATCAGTAATAAACAGAGAAACTTTACCTTTATGACTATGTGGTTTATAAACAGTCCCTGCAGTGTCTTGCCATTCATAAACTGATGCAAATTCCTCTTCTTCAAACCTTTTTATCCATCGCTCTGATAGTTCCATTAATAATATTATATACCCTCACAAAAACCTTTCCATCGATGGAAAGGTTTTTTATTTATTTGTGGTCACGATGAAACTATCTCCCAGAGAGTTTCATCTAAATATAATCGTTCACCACAAGAGTATCCCTAAAGGGATTTCCGAAATTATAGTCGCACTGAGGTGCTCTTTAATTTCTAGGTCGTTTCCATTTTTATAGTCGCTTCGCTCCTTAAAAATTAGGTTGCGCTTTGCTCCGATTCTATCAAGCACTCTCGACCCCAGCTCGCGGCATTCTTCGCTTTTGAGGGCGAAGAATGCAACGCTCCGCTTCGCACCTCTCACAAAAACCTGCCGCAGGGCAGGTTTTTGTGTACCGGTGCGCCCGGAGGGACTCGAAACTTACAGTTTCAGTGCCCGTTGTTGATATTTTATTTTGACTGACGTCTCATAAAATATCTAACAACGGCTTCGAATCCCTCCGAGCTGCAAAATTATAGTCAATTAAAAGCTCCAAGCCCCCGACACCTATTCTCTTGATGTGCTTAGCACGCACAAAGTGCTTCAAGAAAATAGGTGTGGGGGCAAGTATTCGCTTTTCTCCCCTTAATTTTGTGCGCCCGGAGGGACTCGAACCCCCAACCCCTTGTTCCGAAGACAAGTACTCTATCCGTTGAGCTACGGGCGCAGTTTGATGAGTCTACTACTATCCAGCGCAATATTCAACGAGCATCTTCTGCCAAAAACGCATTTTGCAAAGCAGGTTCTTACTTCTCCTGACTTCGATCTTAATACACCCTTTATAAGCTGGCCTCTTTTTAACACCAAATCCTGTTGGCTTATAGATTGTCTTTACAAATTGTGAGGAAGGAACTTGCAATTTTTCCGTCCACCAACCTTCACAATTCTCGTGAGCGTAGGGTTTATGAATATAAAGCCGAAAAAAGATATCCTCCGGCCTTATTAGTGCATATTTATGCAACCACTGAAGTACGACCAATATCATATCTTCGTCAGAATTTGAAAAACTCCATTGGTTTACTCTCTTGGCACCCTCTGCCCAATACAAAGCTAGCCCAACATTGAAATAAGGATCATTTTTATACTTTTCAAATGTATATTTAGCTTCTTGTAGCCACACAGTCTCTCTTTCCAATCTCCTTCTTCGCAACTCTGAAGCGGCCTTAATGCGACCTCGAGTTATATTGGTATTCTTGCGATCCTTAAGTACAAGTTTTTCGCTCTTGGTGAGAGGTAAATCAGCCAACCACAAAGATAAAGAACTCTTTGCAACGGGTACTTGTGCCAAAATCTCTTTATAACTGTACCCGCGCTTGCGCAATTTTATGGCCTTTTCTTTTTCATGTACCAAAGCTTTCATATCAGTACCATTTTATCATGGTTCGAATTATGCACAGCCTATACATATACTTTTTGTGGATAAACAAATACAATTAAAGATAATGATAACTCGTGCTGATATTCCGAAAGAGGTGAGCGGCGTGGCCGAGGTGTTGGAGAAGGCCGGCTTTGAAGCCTATCTGGTTGGCGGTTGCGTGCGTGACTTGGTCCTTCAGCGCACCCCGAAAGACTGGGACATTACCACCAACGCCAATCCAGAAGAAATCCAATCTCTTTTCCCTGAAACATACTGCAATAACGACTACGGGACGGTCGGAGTGGTTAACGAAGACGTAGAGGATGATCGACTAAAGGTAGTAGAGGTTACCCCATATCGTAGCGAAGGGGAGTATACCGACCGTCGCCGGCCAGACAAAGTGGAGTTTGGGGTTTCTCTGGAGGAAGACCTCAAGCGGCGCGACTTCACCATCAACGCCATCGCTTTTAGAATTCACGACGAGAAGCTCGTCGACCTGTTTGACGGAGAAGGGGACTTGCGCAAAAAGCGACTTAAGACAGTTGGCGATCCCGACGAACGCTTCGCTGAGGACGCTCTCCGCATGATGCGAGCGGTGCGTCTTTCGGCTGAGCTGAACTTCGCTATCGAAGCCGAAACTATGGCTTCTATTGCCAAAAATTCAGCTCTGCTTAGCCATATTTCCTCCGAACGTATCCAAGCCGAATTCTTGCGTATTATCGATTCGAATAATCCAATGCTGGGAGTAGCTATGCTCGAGAAGCTCGGCTTGATCGACCACATATTGCCTGAAATAAAAGAAAGTATTGGTTGTGAGCAGGGAGGGATCCATGCCTACGACGTCTACGAACACCTGTTGCGCTCACTTCAAGCCGCCGCCGATAAGGGTTTCTCTACCGAGATGCGTCTGGCAGCCTTACTTCACGACATAGGAAAGCCAGCTGCTCGCCGAGAAGGAGGAAAAACCAAGCGTTATACTTTCTTCGGACATGAGGTGGTAGGCGCTCGCATGACCAATAAGATAATGAAGCGACTGAAGATGCCTTTAGATATCGCAAGGAAGGTGGAGATGTTGGTGCGTTGGCATATGTTTTTTGCCGATCCCGACCTGGTAACACTCTCAGCCGTACGCCGCACCATCGCCAGAGTGGGGCAAGAAAATATCGAAGACTTGCTCAACTTGCGCATCTGCGACCGTATCGGCACCGGTCGTCCCAAGGAGCAACCTTTCCGCTTCCGCAAATACAAGGCGATGGTCGACCAAGCTCTACGAGACCCGGTTTCGGTTAAGATGCTAAAGACCAATGGCGAGCGGATAATGAAGCAAACCGGCGAAAAGCCCGGCCCAAAGCTTGGCTATGTTCTACACGCTCTTTTAGAGGAAGTTTTGGAAGACCCAAGTAAAAATACTGAGGAATATATGGATTCACGCGTCTTGGAGCTATTAAAGTTAAGCGAGGAAGAGCTTCGAAAGCTTAGCGACGCTGGTAAAGAACGACAGCAGGAAGAGGAGGGGGCAGCTTTAAAGGCTATAGAGAGGAGTCATAAAGTGGGTTAGTTAAAACTACCAGCTACCTTTCTAAAAGCACACATAAATTTAGCTCTCGCTAAATTTTGCTCCGCTCGACCTTGTCATTATAATTAATATCCTTCTGTCTTTGTGACATAATAAAAGCATAAATACTTTCCCAATTGGCGACAAGGTCTGTGCGAGGCTTTTAGAAAGGTAGCTGGTAGTTTCACCCCCCGATATAGAGCAAATGTCTAAAAAACTTCTTACATTGGTATTAGTCCAGCAAGATGACCGGCTGCTGCTTGGAATGAAAAAAAGAGGGTTTGGAACAGGTAGATGGAACGGTTTTGGTGGCAAACTAGAGGAGGGTGAAGACTTGGAGAGAGCAGCTATAAGAGAGGCTCAAGAAGAGGCGGGTATAACACCATTAGATTTGCAGGAAATGGGAGTATTGGACTTCGGGTTTCTAAACAATCCCGAAATATTAGAAGTCCATATATTTAAAGCGACAAAATTTGAGGGAGGACCGAGGGAAACAGAAGAAATGCGTCCAAAATGGTTCAAAATCAACGAGATTCCCTATGATGAAATGTGGTCAGATGACATTCATTGGCTACCGTTACTGTTAGACGATAAAACATTTAATGGAAGGTTTCTTTTTGATGAAAATGACCAAATCTTGAGCCATGAACTGGAGGAGAACTTGTAAATTAAAGCGCAAGTAAAGTAAACCAAAACCCCAAAATAAGATGGTGTTGCCAAATCCTCCAAATTGAGTCGATTTCGAGGCGTGCTAGTAAAATAATATGAGGTGTATACAGACATACAGTGAGGATTATTTTACGAAGCACAACAAAGAAATCGGGCAATTTAGAGGATTTGGGGAAATAAAAAAGGCCTGGAGGGGTTGAAAGATGAGACTTAATCATCTACCAACCTCTCCAGGCCTTGCTGCGTATCTCTCGATACGCAAATGTACTGTTTTTGGAGCCTTTTACTTGGTGGGAATTAACCCAATGTGGAACCCTCTTTGGGGTGATCCAGAACCGAAGCTCGTTTGTACCTTTGTGCATGTACCTTCACTTTGTGCTTAGAGATCCCTATAGTAAGAATCTCTGATAGAACTCATTTTAATAGTGATAGATGCGAAAGTAGGAGAGTACTAAAGAAAATGTCCTTTAGAACCCTCTACGACTCACGCTCCTAACAATGAGTCCTTGAGTACTAAAATGTACTCAGTGGTGGGAATGTGTTATGAACGTTGTTAGAAATTTTGGAGGTATTCTAACTGTTGTGGAACGAACTCTTTAGGGTCTTGCGACGCCTGCCCTCTCTGGGCCTGTTTATAGTTTATGTCTTTTAGAAATTATGTAAAGGACATATCCATGCACAACTGTGGATAACTTGTCTTTTCTATAAGACATCCTGTCCTATAGGGAGTTTGCTCGAAATCTAACACAGCAATAATATTTTTATTATGCCGTTTCGCCGACGATGCTACGTGAAAATCGACATAAACCCGCAAAAACTCTCTCGCCAGCGTTCGACAGTCTCCCAGACTGTCTCACCTATGACTCGTTCGTTTTCACGAATTTCTGCTCGATTTTCATACAGCTTAGGTCTGGCGATAGGTTTCAAACCAACTCCGCTATTTCAACCGAGACGGGGCAGTGGTCAGAACCAAAAACGTCGTCGTGAATACTGGCCTTCTTCAAGAAAGGTAATAGTTCTTTGGAAACCATAACGTAGTCTATCCGCCAGCCGACGTTCCGTTCGCGAGCGTGGGCGAAGTGGGACCACCAAGTGTATGCTCC
>JBBDVD010000018.1:0-1497 GCA_040903565.1 Minisyncoccota bacterium | reverse complement strand
CGTCCTTCGGTGGCCGTATTACCATAGCTGTCGGTTAGATCAAACTCTTGTTTCACAGCTTCCGGCAGTCCATACAACGCTTCAATTGGGGCTATTTTAGTGAAAATGGCTGTGCCGGAGTAGCCCTTCTTCTCGGCCGAGTGCCAATATTCGTCATAATCGGGCAGATCGATGGTCGACTGACCTTGCTCCGCCTTGGTTTCTTGTAGGCAAAGAATCTCCGGTTGATGTTTCTCAATAAAAGGCAGAAATAGCCCCTTTTTATCCACCGCCCGAATACCATTAACGTTCCACGAATAGATTTTCATCAGAATAGTTTACCAGATTCCCAAAAGTTCGAGTCCCAGACTCCCATAGTTTAGATTATGCTTTGGAACTTGTTATACTGAAAGAATATTATGAGGTACTGGATTAGGCGATTATCCCACCCGCTACGCGGTTTGAAATACGCATTTACTCACGACGAGGCAACCCAAATCGAATTCGTCCTAGGTGTAATTGGCCTACCAGTTGTCTACTTTCTATTTAGCATCTCGCTCAATGAACTCCTGTTGCTTATATTCTGTTGGTTTTTCGTAATGGTCACCGAACTTCAAAACACATCAATAGAGATAGCTCTTACCAAGCTTCACCCAGAACTCGACAAGGAAATTGGTCATAGCAAAGATATAGCTTCTGGAGCAGTGATATGGGCGTCAATATTTGGACTGATCTGTCTTGTTTTCGTGATTTGGAATTAGCGGATAAAAGTTCCAACTTCGTCTCAAACAGCCAAAGAAAAGATCCCATACTAGACGGGATCTTTCGGATTGCTGGCAGCAAGTCTTAATTGAGAAGCCCTGCTTTCAGAAGCTGGACGCAAGGATCGCAGTGCTTCGGCCGGGGAGGAATGTAGTCTTCCCGGACCTCAAAGTCGGCGTTGCATCCTTGGCAGCTGAAGTGCATGGGTGATCCCGCCTGCAACTTGGAATTGTCGACAGGTCGGCGACCTATGTTTTCCGCTCGCCTAGCGGAAAGTGCCTCGAGAGCTTGAGTATGGTCCATTTCACACCTCCGGTTCAAACTGTGGGCAATTTAGCATATTAAGATAAAAGTTCCGACTTCGTCCCGCAACATTGACGGGTTAAATAATCTGTTATATTTTAATAATGAAATCATGTGGAGGTATACATGTACAAGGTCCTTGGGTGGAAACTCAACGAGAGTGTTCATTTTGAAAGAAAGTTCCGTTCACTCTTTCGAGCAGTTCGTTTCTTTCTAAAAAACGAGCGCCGAGGTGTCTCGCAGGCGTACATTGAGGGACTGACACCTCGTCAGGAAAAGCGACTTGGAGAGATCTGCGATCGATTCAAGATTTAAGATATTCACACTCGACCATGACTCGTAAGGCGACCTGCCTTGCGGGTCGTTTTATTTTAAAATAGTTCCAATATCGTCACCACAAGGGCATCCCTAAAGGGATTTCCGAAATTATAGTCGCACTGAGGTGCTCTTTAA
>JBBDVD010000017.1:367-1562 GCA_040903565.1 Minisyncoccota bacterium | reverse complement strand
GGGTGTAAAATCGCTTCGCTATTTCCCACCCTCCTATTCCCTAATCCCTAATCCCTAAACCCTATTTTTCCCTCATTAACTGCTGCCCTTCAGCTGTATCTTTAACCTCGAAGCCTTTGAGCCTGAGTTCATCGCGCAGTCGATCGGAGAGAATAAAGTCTTTGGCTTGCCGGGCCACTTCGCGGCGCGTCAACATTTCCGTTACTTCACTCGACAAATCTTCTTCCTCCACCACGCCAAGCTCCGCTCGACCCTCCTCAGGATCTTTTGATAGGCCAAGAGAAAGGAGCGAATCAAAAAGATGAATCGTAGCCAGCTTGTCTTTATTATCGACACTTTTATCTTTCGCCAAGTCCCACAAAACAGCTATGGCTTTCGGAGTGTCCAAATCGTCGGAAAGGGCGGCCACGAATTTTTCTTCATATTCAGTATTGATATAGCCACTTCGGACACCAGCCAATTCTTCGTATATCAAGCGGCGCAGTCGTCCCAGAGCCACCTTGGAGGCAGCCAGCGCTTCCCAAGTGAAATTGGCGGTGGTGCGGTAGTGACTCTGTAAAAGCCAGTAGCGATAGTCAAGTGCGGAAAAACCTCTATCAGCTAATTGCTTCAACCTGATGCTATTACCGGCCGACTTGGCAATCTTCGCCTTGTCGATAGTGACAAAAGCATTGTGCAACCAATAGTTAACATATTTCTTGCCGGTGGTACATTCAGCTTGAGCTATTTCACCGTTGTGATGAGTGTGAACCAGGTCCTCGCCGCCGGTGTGGATGTCAATCTGTTTGCCTAAGGTAGCAAAAGCCATGGCCGTACATTCAATATGCCAACCGGGGAAACCTCTGCCCCAACGACTCTCAAAGCCGAAGGCAGACAGCTTCCAAAGGGCAAAGTCGGCTGGGTGACGTTTTTCGGGGTTGACCTCAACGCGTGCGCCGGCTTTCATTTTCTTCACATCGACATTACCAAGCCTTCCATAGGCAGGAAACTTGGAGATGTCAAAATATAGACCATCGGAGATTTGGTAGGCATAACCCTTTTCTTCCAAGGTGCGGATGAGGGCTATCTGCTGGCGAATGTAGTCGCTGGCGCGGGTGTAGTTGGTGGGCGGTAGATTGCCGAAAGTAACGTTATCGGACTTAAAGGAGGCTATGTAGGGTTCGGCGAAGACGCGCATGTTGTCGAGGGGGGTTGG
>JBBDVD010000017.1:0-357 GCA_040903565.1 Minisyncoccota bacterium | reverse complement strand
CCATCACGCTTCATACCTTTCATTATCTTGTCTTCACCTTGGTCAGCGTCGTCAGAAAGGTGGCCGAAGTCGGTAAGGTTGATGGTGGATTTGACTCGGTAGCCATTGTGAAGAAGAAGGCGAGTGAGCAAATCGGAGAGGAGATACGCACGCAAGTTGCCGATATGAATATGGTCGTAGACGGTCGGTCCGCAACTATACATGGTGACTTGGCCGGATTTGAGAGATTTGAATTCCTCCTTTTTACTAGTCGCGGTGTTATAGAACAAAATAGGCTGACGGAGAGATTTCTTTCCAAACAGATTTAACATCGGCTAATTATAGCAAATTGGTTAACTGGTTTCCTAGTTACTAGGT
>JBBDVD010000016.1:0-9546 GCA_040903565.1 Minisyncoccota bacterium | reverse complement strand
CATTTCCTTTCCTTAAAGTGATATAATCAAGGCAATTAGAATAAATAATTAAATATGCGAAACCCAATCCAGCTCTTAAAAGACTCGTTTGCGATTTTTACTGAAAAGCCCGCTCTATTTGTCGGAATAATGCTTATTCCCATTATCTTGTCTATATTAGTGGTACTTTTTGAGCCGCCTCAGAATGCAGTGATGTTTTCCGTGACTGACTGGATAGTTTTTAGCCTACTCAGTTTGGTTATGATAGTGGTTAACGTGTTGATGGGAGCCGCGTTGATTTTGGCTATTGATAATCGCAGCCTGACTGTACCGGGAGCCTATAAAGCGGCCATGCCATTTTTCTGGCGTTACTTGGGTCTATCAATCTTGATGGGACTTATTTTGTTGGTCGGCTTTATTTTGTTGATTATTCCAGGGGTGATACTTTCTGTCTGGTTTGCGTTTGCAACCATGGTACTTATTCTTGAACGATCTGGAATAGTAGGCTCTCTTCGCCGCAGCCGCGAGTATGTGAAAGGTAAGTGGTGGGGAGTATTTGGTCGAATCTTGGTAGCAATACTCTTTGCTGTATTAGCTATGATTGTAATTGTTGCCATTGCCTCATTTATCCCGGGAGGATATCTGACAGGGAGTGTCTTGAGTAACATAGCCAGTTTCATCGTAGCACCGGTAATGCTGGGATATATGTATTTGATGTATCAGGACATAAAGGGTGGTCAAGTGGTCGACCCAGTCCCTTCCTTCACTTCAACGCCTGTGACAGACGTTCCGCCAAGTCAAACGTCCGGCGTTTAAGTACCCAACAAAAAACGCTTCTTTGGAAGCGTTTTTTGTTGGGTAGGAATTTCTCTTTAGCTAGATAGTGTGTTAAAATAGCGCCGCCAAGAAGGACGTTTTTGCGCCCTTTTCTAGTGTTTATGCAACTCATTTCAGTAGCCCACGCGGCCGAAGAAGGCCTTTCTATTCACCTCGCTCCCGACATTGTGACGACGGTGTTTGGCGTACCTATCACCTCTACCTTGCTGACGGTTTGGCTGACTATGTTGCTATTAGTTGGCCTAGCCTTTTTAGTGAAGAAAAATCTCTCCATGCAGCCTGGTAAGTTGCAGAACTTCTTTGAGATGGTGATTGGAGGTGCTTTTAACTACATATCAGATGTTTTAGAGAGCAAGCAGCTAGCGCACAGGTTTTTTCCATTAATAATGACCATTTTCCTGTTTATTCTAACCATGAACTGGGTAGGATTGCTTCCGGGTGTAGACTCCATCGGTGTTTACAAGGAGGCGGAATCTCATGGTGAAGTAGTAAATAAACTGATCCCTTTCTTTCATCCACCTGCAACCGACCTCAATATCACTATCGCTTTCGCCCTGGTAGCCTTTGTGGCAATTGAGTTAGCGGGAGTTACTTTGCTCGGACTTTTCAAGTACGCCGGCAAATTCATTAATTTCCGCTCCCCTTTAGCTTTTGTGATTGGACTCATTGAGCTTCTCTCTGAATTGGCTCGACTTATCTCCTTCTCGTTTCGTCTTTTCGGAAACATTTTTGCGGGCAAGACGCTTTTGATGGTGGTGATGTTCTTGGCCACGCCATACCTCTTGCCAGTACCGTTGATAGCCTACGAACTCTTTGTGGGGTTTATCCAGGCATTCATTTTTGCTATTCTGACATTGTTCTTTATCAAGATCGCCATCGAGGAACCCCATTGATGGGATGCTGAAATTGGCTAATTTCAGCATCCCATCGGTTCATCAATTCGTGAACAGACTGGAGTCAAATGTTATCATTTGGTTCCCGTCTGCTCGTGAGCAGAGCATTATCAGTTTTGAGTTTTGAGTTTTTAGTTTATAGACTGAAAACTGAAAACTAATAACTAACAACTAAACTTATGGAAGTAGAAGCAATGAAAGCCTTGGCCATGGCTATCGCCGCCGGTGTCGGTGTGCTTGGTCCTGGTATCGGTATCGGTATGCTGGTATCAAAAGCGCTAGAAGCAATTGGCCGTAACCCAGAGGCGGCTGGCAAAATACAAGCAACGATGTTTATCGGTATCGCGTTCGTGGAAGCTTTGGCTATTTTTGCATTGGTGGTCGCCTTCGTTATCAAATTCGCCTAAAACTTTTGAAACGAGCGAACTCCTAGGGCTTCGTGATTTTCTTTCCCGCAACGTAGGTCTACTACGTTTTGGTCAAGAAAATCCCTCCAGCCCGTCGGATTTCATCTCATTTTAAAAGTTTAGAAGCATTGTGGTCAACACTAAAAACTGACAACTAAAAACTTTAAACTAAAATGGATTCTCTTATACAAGCCTTCGGCATAGACATTCGTCTCATCACTATTCAGGTGATTAACTTTGTGGTGCTCGCTGCCATCTTGTCTTTCTTTCTTTATAAGCCAGTACTCAAGATGCTCAATGATCGCGAGGAAAAAATAAAGCAGGGTTTAAGTGACGCAGAAGCAGCTGCTAAGGCCAAAGAGAATGCCGAGGAAGAACGTAAGGGGATTGTGCAGGTGGCACATAAAGAGGCGGAAGAGGTAGGAAAGCGAGCTGAGATCCATGCCAAAGAGCAGGCAACCCTAGTCGCTGCTCAGGCTGAAGCTAGTGCGGCGGAGAGAATTCGTTTGGCTGAAGACAGGGCAGCGGCCTTGGCCGAAGAGTCCAAGAAGCAAAACGAAGCAGAGATTGCCAAGTTGGCAGTTTTGGCCGCCGAAAAAATCTTGAAAGAGGCGAAATAAATTTATGTCAGGTTTAAAAGAACAATACATAGCTGCTGGAGCACAACTTATCGCTGAGAAAACCGATATTGATAAGGTTGTGTCTGGTTTGCGTTCGACGATGGCGCGGCGCGGACATTCGCGTTTGTTGACTGGCGTTCTCAAAGGTCTGATTTCCAAAGTTTCTCGGGATGCTCAAATGTCCGCGCCGCTCCTCACCTTGGCGACAGAAGACGCACAAAAACCTCAAACTGCATCTGTCAAAAGCGCGGATATTAAAGTAGACCCATCCATAGTAGGTGGATATATTTTACAAGAAGGTTTTACCCGCACGGACAACAGCCACAAAACAAAATTATTAAAATGGTATCAGAAGTCAGTTCAAAATACCTAGCAACCTAGCAACCCTGCAACTTAGTAACTTAGCAACCTATAATCTAATTTTATGAGCACCACTATCATCGAAAAACTAAAGAAAGAAATAGCCGGATTGGAATCGGGGGCGGTTTCAGAAAAAATTGGAATTGTTACCGAAGTTGCTGACGGTATTGCTGAAATCGCGGGCCTCGCGGAGGCTCGCATGATGGAAATGGTTTCTTTCGAAACTACCGAAGGCAAATCCCTCAAGGATTCGATGGAGAAGAGTCAAGAGCTTTTCGGATTGGTGCTCAACCTCGAAGAGGACAAAGTAAAGGTGGTGGTGCTGGGGGACACCGCGGCAGTGAGAGAGGGAATGACCGTACGTGGTACTGGTCGCCTGCTTTCTATTCCTGTTGGTGAAGGAATTGTTGGTCGGGTAGTTAACCCGCTTGGTGAAGCTATCGACGGACTTGGCGAAATTAAGTCTGACTCTGAGATGCCGATAGAACGTGTGGCCTACGGTGTGATGGAACGCTCAGCTGTGAACGAACCACTTCACACCGGTATCAAGTCCATCGACTCGATGATTCCGATTGGTCGTGGTCAGCGCGAGCTTATCATTGGTGATCGCGGTACTGGTAAGACAACTATCGCTATCGATACCATCATCAACCAAAAGTACGAACCAAAAGAAAAACGACCAATTTGTATCTATGTTGCTATTGGACAGAAGCGCTCCAAAACTGCCAGCCTCATGGCTAAGCTAGAGGCGGCCGGAGCGATGGAGTACACGACCATTGTCGCCACTTCAGCTTCAGAGCCGTCTCCGATGCTCTTCTTGGCGCCGTTTGCAGGTATGGCGATCGGAGAGTACTTCATGCAGAAAGGGGAAGACGTACTTATTATTCTTGACGATCTTTCAAAACACGCCAATGCTTATCGTCAGATGTCACTTCTCCTTCGTCGCCCTCCAGGACGTGAGGCTTATCCGGGAGACATTTTCTATCTACACTCACGCTTGCTTGAGCGTAGCGCCAAGCTCTCTCAAGAACTCGGCGGCGGTTCTATTACAGCCCTGCCAATCATTGAAACTCAGGAAGGTGACGTTTCAGCCTACATTCCAACCAACGTGATTTCAATCACCGACGGACAAATTTTCCTTGAAGGAGACTTGTTCAACAAAGGTATTCGTCCCGCCCTTAACGTCGGTATCTCGGTATCACGTGTGGGTTCAAGTGCGCAGACCAAAGCGATGAAGAAAGTTTCAGGAAAGATTCGTCTTGAGCTAGCTCAGTTCCGTGAACTTGAGGCCTTTATGCAATTCTCGAGTGACCTAGACGAAGACACCAAGGCGCGAATTGATTCTGGGCGAAAGTATGTCGAGCTCCTAAAGCAAGACCAGAACGCGCCAGTGCCTTTCTACGAGCAGGTGGTTTCTATCTATGCTGCCAACACGGGACTCTTCGAAGGTACAACTCCGGAGCGAGTGCGTGAGATAGAAAAGGCCTTCACCAGCTTCATTGCTCGTGACCGTAAGGATATCTTTACTACTTTAGAAACAGGTCGAGATTTGACTGATGAATTGACCGAAAAGCTAGACAAAGCAATTAAAGATTTCAGAGACTCACACCAGCAACTCTATGGAGTTGTGTAATTATGAATTTCCAATTTTGAATTTCGATTCAAATTAGAATGATTAAATTTTGAAACATTCAAGCATTAGACATTTATTCAAAATTCAAAACTCGTCATTCAAAATTCGTCTATGGCATTAAAGCAAGTTAAAAACAAAATAGTCGCAACTAAAAAGACTGGTCAAGTGACCAAGGCGATGGAGGCTGTCTCGGCGGTTAAGATGCGCAAGAGTCAAGAACGGGCTCTTCAAGGCCGACCGTATATTAAGTCTGCCTTGCGTATACTTGCTAGAATCGCCTCGGCTAACGAGACTGCTAATAATTCATTCTTCAAAATCGGAGAGAGTAATAAAAAACTCCTGGTTATCGTAACCAGTGATAAAGGTCTTGCGGGAGCGGTCAATAGCGCGGTACTTAAAAAAACCGATGAGATACTTGCTACCTCAAAGGATTTGTCGGTGGTGGCTATCGGCCGCAAGGCTGTGGAGTACAAAAATCGTTTGGGGTTGGATTCTTTCGGTGAGTATGTAAACGTGAGTGACTCCGTATCGGTTGATGATATTGAAGAAATCACTAACACTATTATCAAGAAGTTCGAGGATGGTTCACACGGGACGGTAGAAGTTGTTTACCAGAACTTCATCTCGACCTTTGAGCAGATGCCAACCGTTAGAAAAGTACTGCCTCTTAACCCAGCAGAGCTGAATTTGATGTATCAGGAGATAAGGGTGAAGAACGCTAAGGTTGCGGAACTTGCCGGTCAAGAAAAAATAGTCGACTACACAGTCGAACCAAGTGCGGAAGAAGTATGGCAAACACTTATTCCACAGCTGATTAAAATCATGATTTATCACGCTCTTATCGAAAGCAAGGCTTCCGAGCATTCAGCACGTATGGTAGCCATGAAAAACGCCACTGATAAGTCGAAGGAGCTGGTCAAATCGCTCACTATCAAGTACAACAAGGCCAGACAGGCAGCTATCACTGCTGAGGTTTCAGAGATTACCGCCGGCGCCGAAGCAATGAAGACTTGAAAGCTATAATCGGCCAACTTCTTTGTTGGACTTCGGGAAATAATCCTCACTGAACGAAAAAAGTTCACCTCGAATTATTTCCCTCGTCCGCCTCGAATTTGTCTCGATTATAGCTTTCAAGGCAAAGCAAATTTATTAAACGAATTACACAGTTATTATCATGAAAACAGGAACTATTACCCAAATTATCGGACCGATTGTAGACGCTCACTTCGAGGACGGTGTGCCAAGCATTCTTAATGCCCTTATCGTCAAAAAAGACAATAATGAGAACCTGACCTTAGAGGTGGCTCAGCACGTCGGTACTGACCGCGTGCGAGCTATCGCGCTTGAAGACACTCAGGGTCTAACCCGAGGTCTATCTGTCGAAGACACAGGTGCTCCGATTAGTGTTCCTGTGGGAGAGCAGTCACTTGGACGACTTTTCAACGTGTTGGGTGAGACTCTTGATGGAAAAGAGAAGCTCGACTCTGGTAAGAAGCGCGCCATTCATCAAGACGCTCCAGCTTTCACTGAGCAGTCGACCTCTACTGAAGTCTTCGAGACTGGTATCAAGTCAGTCGACCTTCTAGCGCCTTTCATTAAAGGAGGAAAGGTCGGTCTCTTTGGAGGTGCTGGAGTGGGGAAGACAGTACTCATCCAAGAGCTGATTAACAACGTGGCGACCGAGCATGGCGGCTATTCCGTTTTTGCGGGAGTGGGAGAGCGCGTGCGCGAAGGTAACGACCTATATCATGAAATGAAAGACTCTGGAGTGCTGGAGAAGACAGCTCTAGTGTTCGGTCAAATGAATGAGGTGCCAGGTGCTCGTGCTCGGGTCGGACTCACAGGTCTCACCATGGCCGAGGCTTTGCGTGATGAAGGTGAAGGAAAGGATGTTCTCTTCTTCATGGACAACGTCTTCCGCTTCACTCAAGCGGGACAGGAGGTATCTTCCCTGCTGGGTCGTGTATCTTCCGCCGTGGGTTATCAACCGACCTTGGCCGAGGAGATGGGTCGGATGCAGGAGCGCATTACTTCGACTAAGAAGGGATCCATTACCTCCGTGCAGGCGGTATACGTACCGGCCGATGACCTGACTGATCCAGCTCCAGCTACTACCTTCTCGCACCTCGACTCAACTGTAGTGCTATCACGTCAGTTGGCATCTTTGGGTATTTACCCAGCTATCGACCCACTCGAGTCCAACTCTTCTGCTCTCGACCCGCAAATCGTAGGTGAAGAACACTACCGTGTGGCTCAGGGAGTGAAGCAGACTCTGCAGCGATACAAAGACCTGCAAGACATTATTGCTATCTTGGGTATCGAAGAACTTTCTGAACTTGATAAGCAGACCGTGTATCGTGCTCGCAAAATTCAGAGATTCCTTTCTCAACCTTTCTCAGTAGCGGAGGTGTTCACCGGCGCACCCGGAAAGTATGTGAAGCTAGCTGATACAGTTAAGGCTTTCGGTGAGATTCTCGATGGAAAGCATGATGATAAGAACGAATCTGCCTTCTACATGAAGGGTGGTATTGACGAAGTTAACTGAGCGAATAGCGTTGAGCGTCTAGAAACGGACGACTAAACGCTCCACGCTAAAAGCTAAACGCTAGAACAATATGAAACTATTAAACCTAACAATATCGCGAGTGGACATGGCCTTGTTTGAAGGTGAGGTGATTTCAGTGACTCTTCCCGGGGTTGATGGCGAGATGACGCTCCTAGCGGAACACGCTCCGATAATTTCTCCGCTTAAGAAAGGCGTTATTACTGTTAAAAAAGAAAACAGCGAAGAAGAGACTTTCCCTATTTCTTCCGGCACTTTAGAGATGAGCGGCAACAGGGCGATAGTTTTAGTTTAAGGAAACTTTATTTATACACAACAGCGCTGACCGAAGGTCAGCGCTGTTGTGTATGATATAGGTATGGATCCCGTTAGAAATAGCGGACACGAAATAATAAATTTATCGGGATACACACAGAGTTTATCAGTACATAATTTTATAATAGGCAGGAGGATTGTTTCGTCCGCGTCCTATTTCTAACGGGATGGAAATTTTATATATTATCAGCGCCGTACTGCAATCTTTTGCCATATCGGCCGGCGTAGGTTCTTCGACTATCGCGGTTACTCAATTTTTCTCAGCCATCAATGATGGCAAAATAGACGAAAGTGAAAGACGTATGATGGGCGTCACTTACGCGGTTTTGCGAATAGCAATGGGTCTCATCCTTGTTAGTACTGCTGTGCAGGGGGTGATTATTTACTACTATGGAGGCATGGGTACAGAATACTTTAATCCATTTTCTGTTGGTGTTTGGACTGTTATAGCCGTACTTTTCCTTAATGCTCTGGCCATGACCAAACATTGGTTGCCTTCAACTCTAGGCCCGGGCATCCAAGCCGGTAGTTGGTACACACTTGGAATGATGTTTGCCTTTATTCCTCTAGGTCTCACAAATTTTACCTTCGTTCAGTTCTTGCTCGGTTACGCCGGGATGATTTGCTTGGCAGTGGCTATAGTTAACGGAGTTATGAGTTATAAGAAGGGTTAATATTTTTTGCTTTGAAAGATAATTAAAAAAATTATTGTTGCAATCACAAATACCCCGATAACTATTGCTGCGAGCCTCCCTCTCTTTAGTCAACCGACCAAACGGTTTAACTTTTGCATCAACAAAACAGTTTAGTGCTGATCTCCTAATAATAACGTTTTTTATAGAAAAGCGATGTTTAAGGTCATGAATCGGCTTTTTTGATCGTATGTTAAAATAACAACACTATGTTTGGAAATTTGAAAAATTTTGCGATGAAGAAGTTGTTGGAACGACAACTTAAGGACGCACCGCCGGAACAAAGAGAGATGATAACGGCTTTAATGGAAAAAGATCCAAAGCTATTTGAAAAGATTGCTAAAGAGATGCAAGCGGAGTTAAAAAAGAACGGTAATAACCAAATGGCGGCAGCCATGAAGGTGATGCCGAAGTATCAAAAGGAAATGCTGGCCGCCATGACTCCGGAGATGAAGCAGAAGTTGATGCAGTCGCAAGGCGGTGCGGCCGGAAGGTTTAATCCAAATGGTTCGATAAGGAGATAATACTAGTACCATCTTAGTTTAAATATATTTTAAACTGTAAGTTGATAGCCAAGATTAAAGGGGGTCCATTCGAATGGACCCACAACCTAACCTGTTGGAAAGTTGTGGGTTTTGTAAAGTTGGGGATTGCGGGACGTCATTTGGCCGCCTTGCTTTGCTATACTTAAGAACAATTATGTCAAAGAAAATATTAGTTCTACTCGGACATCCAGACAAAGAAACTTACTCAGGACAAATAGCCAATCGTTATGAAGCTTCTGCTCGCGCTGCCGGACACGAAGTTACTCGGGTGAATATTGGTGAAATGCAGTTCGACCCGATACTTCATAAAGGCTACAAAGAAATTCAGGCTCTAGAGCCTGACTTGGTGGCTCTCCAGGAAACTATTCGCGCTGTCGATCACTTAGTGATTGTCTATCCCAACTGGTGGTGCACTATGCCAGCTATTTTGAAAGGGCTTTTTGATCGTATGTGGCTACCTGGTTTTGCTTTCAACTTTGATAAAGAAACCAAGAAGGTGATTAAGCGTCTAGAGGGCAAAACTGCGCGCGTCATTATCGTCGCGGGTACTCACAGTCCTTTCCAGACTTGGTGGCAGTTTGGCGACTACACCAACGAAATTCAGCATGGCATTTTAGAATTCGCTGGCCTCAACACCAAAGTGACCGCCTTTGGCCCTTGCGACAAGGTTGATGGTGTCTGCCGCGAAAAGTGGTTAACTGA
>JBBDVD010000015.1:0-1632 GCA_040903565.1 Minisyncoccota bacterium | reverse complement strand
GAAGGAGACCAATGGGCAAAGTATCCTTGACGAGCCATATCTTCAGCTTTGAGGCGAGCCGCTTCGTCGAGGAGAGCGTTGCGCGAAAGAGGTACCTGACCTTCGGCCGCGCGCGCTTTGTTGGTTGCGTCGGTCACCACCGCGGGCAAAATGGTAGATACCAGCCACTCAGAACTAATCCAAAGAATAGAATGTACGTTGGCCAAAGAAAAAGAGATCAACACCAAAGCCATCATGCCAAACATCGCTGCCTTTTGCAGTGGGTGCGGTTTCAAACTCGCTTCATCAGCCACATCTTTACGCGTAGCAGAAACTGACCGTTTACTTTTTTGATCCATCAAACAATAATACCACCGCTTTATAACTACCCAAATAACAAAAATAAATCTTCGGGGTCCATTCGAATGGACCCCTCTAATTACACCTGTTAACAGGTGTAATTAGAGGGGTCGTTTAGGAGCAGAGGAACCTTCTATATAATGTCCCAAACCTTCTATTCTATCGTTGAAGATAGAATAAATTTTGGCCTAGTCTATTACCCAAGACTCCAGAAGTAAGTTGTAATAGCACCAACAGTCACAATCAGTGCTGGCCAGAAGGCACAGGCAATATCAAGGATAAATGAGAGCACGAGCAGCACCAGAGCAATAACACCGAACACCACCTGAACTGATACTAAAGCTAGACTTTCTACATTTCGTCTCCGGTACAGATATGCAACGATTGAACTAATAATCCAGAGGAAAAGCAACAACCACCAATACTTGCACCAATCTATTCCGTCTATAAACCCAACACCAGTCTCTTCACTATCAAACGCTGTGCCATCGTCGGTGCTGGTTGCGACTTCTTCCTGTGCATTCACATCCTCAGTACCCAGTACTGCTTCACGTAGTGAATCAAGACCACCTTTACCCAAATCAATAAATCGGTTTATCAAATCATTCCAGAAAGGCGCATCGGTACTGACACCGGCAACCTGTCCCGGCGGAGGGTCATTGTCATCGTCTGGGTTATCAGAGTCATCTCCACCTCCACCACTTCCTCCTCCACCGCCTCCTCCGCCACCTCCAGTACCAGTACCAGTACCAGTGATACAGTTTTCATCTCCTCCAGCAAAACCGACACAAAAGTCAAATGTGGCAGTACCGTCTTGATAAGTATTTCCTGCTTGTGGCGCAAATGTCACTATAAAATCATAAGTGCGTGATTGGTTGGACAAAATACTCTCAAGTGGTGGTGAATCACTTTTGTTATCACGACTAAAAAGATCAGAGAGTTGATCGCCATATAACTCAAGCCCGTTCTCATCACGAATCGACACCAAAAGTGCGTCTGCAAGGCTATTAGTATCACTGTCGTTGAGTGTTCTGATGTAGACAGTCTCAGCCTGTGCGTTTGTATTTGTGACTGTAAATGTGCTGGACACACTATCGCCCGGCGCCAATGGGCTAGCAGTGCCTGGAAATAACGGATCACTCTGGAAATCTACATCTATAGTCTGTGCATAAGCGACTCCGAAAAAGCCAAAACTTAAAAACAAGGCCAGTGACGTTATAAAGATTTTATTGTAAAAATTAGTCATAAGCTTATTCAGTAGTCACGTTATCTTCGCTTTTAGTCTCAACAATA
>JBBDVD010000014.1:1828-10141 GCA_040903565.1 Minisyncoccota bacterium | reverse complement strand
ACGGTAGTTGATTTTCCTTTGGTTCCCGTCACGGCAATAACGGTGATGTCCTTTGAGGGGTGTCTATACCAAATTGATCCGAGCCAAGCGAGTAATAGGTGATATGTGGGACGTATTAAAGACAGTAACCATTTCGGAATTAGATTTTTCATTCGATACAGAATTTTTCCCATATCATCATTATACTACCTAGTGATTATTTAGCAGTTTTAGAGCAATCTTGATGGTATCAGCCGAAGAAGTGAGGGAGGGATCTTCCTGGGCTATCTCCAAAACAATCCGCCTAGCGTCCATGGCCGGATATCCCAGCGCTATTAAGGCGTCTATGGTATCACTAGTGTGAGTTGGCGCTGCTCTTGAAGATTTAATAGAAATATCTTCGTATCCTCGGCTTTCAAACTTATCTTTCAGACCGGAAACTATCTTTTCAGCACTCTTCTTGCCAATGCCGGATAGCTTAGAAAGGTAGGCTGGATCATCGTTCAAAACAGACTCCTTTAATAGTGAGACGTCAGCTTGGGTTAGTATTTGTAGGGCAGACTTAGGGCCAATTTTGGGAAGGTCTATAAGTAACTCAAATATCTCCAATGTATCTCGGTCGATGAATCCATATAGGTCTAGAGAATTTTCGCGAACAGCCAGGTGGGTGAAAAGTCGGGCTGGTGCATCTATTAAGTAGGAAGTAGGGCAGTTGGTGTGTACAAGATAGCCGACCCCTCCCACGTCGACCACGACAAATGATATACCTATGTCTGTCACTACTCCTGAAATCTGTCTTATCATGTTCGTATTATACAACGTTCCCCAGGGGTGTTCATATATATATAGAAACAGTGCCTGCGCATCGTTTGCAAATATTTGTCCATCCTCTTGGACTCGAACCAATAAAAAGCAAAACACTTCGTTTTTTATCTGGCTATACCGATGCGAGCGAAGCGAACCAGGTGCAGGGGACCCCGGAGGTATATGAAATTTAAAAACTCCGTCCGCCCTCTTGGACTCGAACCAAGGACCCCAGAGGTATATCTTCGATACAGTGTCTGCGTTCAGAAAAATTGCAATTGTGTGTCCGCCCTCTTGGACTCGAACCAAGGACCCCAGAGGTATAAGCTCTGTGCTCTAACCAACTGAGCTAAGGGCGGACACACACTTTCAACTTCCTTCACTCGCCACTGTATCTTCGATACAATTCTTCATCTCGAAATCCAAATACTCGCTTCGCTCATGCTTGGCTTCTCGACTAGAATTGTAAGCTCTGTGCTCTAACCAACTGAGCTAAGGGCGGAGTGGCTACACTATAAGATAAAAGTAGGAAAACGGGAAATACTTTCCATAGTTGCAATTTGGGAACTTGTGAGTTATATTTCTGCCACTATGGCAATCACCAAAGGGGCCAAGAAGGCCCACCGAGCATCACTTCGCAAGAGGGTGTTTAACGTGCGTCGCAAAAACACCATGAACGATACTGTGAAGGAGGTGCGCAAGCTAGTTGCCGGAGGTAAAAAAGAGGAGGCCACCAAAGCGCTCTCTTCGGCCTACAAGGCAATCGACAAAGCTAGCAAGCGAGGGGTAATCAAAAAGAACACCGCTAACCGTAAGAAGTCACGACTCACTGCGGCTGTCACTAAATAATATTTAGAAAAGAAAACATCCTTCCACCGAAGGATGTTTTCTTTTTCGCGGTTGTATGATGATACAATAACGGCATGGAAGAAAGAGTCAGAGCTGTTACTTGGGAAGCCCCCGAATACCATCACATCGAAAGAGGTAACGATTGGTACTGGGCTCTCGGCATTGTTGCCGGTTGTGCAGCGATCGCTTCTTTTTTCTTTGGTAACTTTTTGTTTGCGATCTTGATTTTAGTTGCCGCCGCGACCATTACTCTACAGACTCGTCGACATCCGCAAGACATTCCTTTTATGGTTGGTAGTCGCGGAGTCAGGGTGGGCGAAAGACTTTTTACCTATAGCAATTTGGAATCTTACCGAATCGATGAAGAAAATGAAAGCCATCCTCAGTTGCTTCTTAAGTCCAAACAATTCTACATGCCTCTGATTGTCATACCGATACCCGAGGAGCGAGTGCACGACATCGAAGAGCTGGTGCGCGACAGATTGCCTGAGGAAGACTTGGAAGAATCGGTGGCCCACAAGCTATTGGATTTGATAGGTTTTTAGTGTAAACTCACCCTCGTTCGCTCCCGTAAGCAGTAGCTTGCGTGAGCGGCACTCGGAATACAAATGTAAATGAATTTCCATTTGATTCCTCGTTTGCTCCCGTAGTTTAATGGATAGAATGCAGGTTTGCGGTACCTGCGATTCAGGTTCGATTCCTGGCGGGAGCACAAATATTAAAAGCACCTTGTGAGAGGTGCTTTTAATATTTGTGCGACCGCAGCAACAGCATGGGATGCTGTTGCGTCAGGAATCGAAGCCCGATTGAGCTAATTTATGAGGAACGAAATAAATTAGCCAATTGGGGTACTGACCCTGTAAGGGTCGAATTTCCTGGCGGGACACTTGTTTCAAAAGCAACGCCTAGCCTCTGCTTTTTGGAGGTTTCTTTTGGCGGAGGGGACAGGACTCGAACCTGCAAGCGCTTTCGCGCGACGGTTTTCAAGACCGCTGGAATACCATTCTCCGCACCCCTCCGTGCGATAGCACTTTATCACTTTTGTGTCAGATTGTGAAATTTACTGAAACCAAGATGGTGGGTTGTATGGCAGTTTGGACATAGTAGTTCTAGATTACTAAGAGTATTTTTCCCACCCCGGCACCTTTCTTTTTTGTGATGAACTTGCAAAATGGCGTAATTGGATTCTCCGCAACGTTCGCAGAAGCCACCTTTATCAGTAGCGACCTTCTCCTTCAAGAGTCTGCCCCGGTATGCTTTGTCGAGTTTACCTTCTTTTGTGTATAAAATTCCAGTACGTGCAGTGTTGGCACACGCCCTCGAACAAGTTCTTTTAAGGCCAAAGTATTCCTTATTACAGATTTTGCACGTCTTTGTTTTTCGTTGGGCAATGCCTGTACAAGTGCTGGAGCAGTACACTGCGCCCATCTTAATATGAACAGGTCTCCTATAAATAGGTTTAGAGCAGATACCACACCCACAATTTGGATTTCTTCTCAGATTCATATTGGGTCTATAGACCAGTATACCACGAGAAGATTGTTGTGGTATGATTCCTCCATGAGACTTATGGGGATAGATTACGGCACCAAGAGGGTAGGAATAGCCCTTTCTGACGAAGGTGGAAGCATGGCTTTTCCGCATATCGTGCTTGATAACAACAGCCATTTGTTAAAAAAGTTGGTGGAAATAATAGAAGAGCGTAAAGTGGGAGAAATTGTAATCGGACATTCCTTAAACAGGGAAGGCGGGCCGAACCCCATACATAGAGAAGTCGAAGAACTGATCGGAGACTTAACTCTACAGGCTGGTTTACCGATACGTTTAGAGCCAGAGCAGTATTCGACACAGGAGGCGATGATCGGACAAGGTCGCAACGCGCAGACCGACGCTTCGGCCGCGGCTATAATATTGAATAGTTTTTTAACTAAAAAGAAGTGAAGAGGGGTGTCCGATGGAAAAGCGTCACTTTTCCGTCGAACTAAAAACTAAAAACTATCAACTAAAAACTAACTCATGATTAACTACGATGATTTTGCCAAGTTGGATATCAGGATAGGTACTATCCTATCCGTGGAAATAGTGGAGGGGGCTGACAAACTTTTGCGATTGATGGTGGACGTGGGATTGAGTAGTGCTGGGGGCACTACTCAAGATGTTGAGGATGGCGAAGACGCCGCTCCCCGCCAGATAATTTCTGGCATCAGAGAATTTTTTGAAGACCCACAGAGTTTGGTTGGCAGACAGTGTCCGTTTTTAATAAATCTAGAACCCAGGGTCATTCGAGGATTTGAAAGTCAGGGTATGATATTGGCGGCTAGCACTGAGACGGGGTTCGCTCTTCTCCATCCTGATAGAGAGATCGACTCAGGAGCGAAAATTAAATAAGGCAACTAGTGGTGAAAAGAGGCGAGAGCAAAGCTCTCGCCTCTTTTCACCACTTAATCATCAACCATGACTCACGTTGGAGTATAATGTATTAATGAGCGTTCTTGAAACCATAGACAAGTGGTTACCACCACCCCAATCGCTACGTATTAGTGGTGTGGGGATAGACATATCAGAGTCTTCAATTAAATATATTGGCTTCAAGCCAAGCTATAAAAGCGCCGATAAGCTATCTTTGGCGCACTACGGAGAAGTAGATCTTCCCGAAGGTGTTATCAGTAGAGGCGAAATAAATGACGTAGTGACCTTATCGAAGGTCTTGGCTGAAGTTCGTCACAAAACAGGCATTCCGTACGCCAGAGTCTCTTTGCCGGAAGAAAGGATTTATATTTTTGAAACAGAAGTCGACGCAGACTCGTCTTCAAAAGAAATTCGCCAACAAATAGAGTTCAAACTTGAAGAAAATGTTCCGCTACCTTCCCGCGACGCTTATTTTGATTTCGAACTATCGAGTAGTCTAAATGAAGAAGGTAATCGAGTGGCCTCGGTAACGGTCTGTGCCAAAGAAATCATCGATAAGTATTACGAAGCGTACAAGTTAGCAAAAATAACCCCGCTATCTTTTGAAGTTGAATCAGCCGCTATCGCGCGAGCAGTGCTACCCTTTAACTTCACAGGATCCAAACTCCTTATAGATTTCGGTAAAACTCGCACCGGTTTAGGTATTGTTAATAATGGCGCGCTTCTCCACACGTCCACCATTGATCTGGGAGGCAGAGACTTGTCGACTACTTTGAAGCGTCAGTTGGGAGAATTGTCGGAGTCCGAACTGACAAAGATCAAAAATGATTTTGGTTTGGTGGTTCAAAAAGACAACAAGAACCTAGCTGAATCGTTGCTGCCTACCATGGCTGCTATCAGGGACGAGGTACAATTGCGTATCGAATATTGGAGTGATAAAAACGGCGAGAACAGAAAGATAGATCAGATAATCATTTGCGGAGGTAGCGCAAACTTGCGCGGCGTCACCACCTATTTATCTGAGACTCTTGGAATTGAGACTTCCTTAGGGGATGTTTGGCAAAACGTCTTTGATACTAAAATAAAAACACCTCCAATTGACAGGCAACACTCCTACGGCTACGCCACTGCCATTGGTCTAGGCTTAACTTCTTTCGCTGACAGTCTATGATAAATCTCATCCCTCCAACCGCAAAAAATAAATTGATCCACGATTATTTTTTGCGTTTCACCTCCTTGATTTTTATAGTCGCGGCTGTCGCTTGTTTGGTTTTGTTTTTCCTCTCCATTCCAACTTGGGTGATGTTGAAGCACCAGTTGGGGTCTATTTCAGACAATAAAGAGTTTATATCCGGAGTGGAAAGTGAGCATAAGATACTCGATGAAGAAGGCAGAGAAATAGAGGAAATTATCCAACACGTCGATCGCCAAAAACCACCTCGAAGTCGAGCGGAAGTCATTGTCTTGATAGATGAACTCTCCGGCGACGGGGTGGTCGTCGACAGGTTTGTTTTTGGTGACAAAAACAAGCTAACTATCAGCGGGGTAGCTTCCACTAGGCCGGAGTTATCCGATTTTAGAGATCGGCTGACGGAGCAAAAAATCTTTTCGTCGGTGGAGTTGCCTTTATCCAGTTTGGTCAACGAAAGAGACGCCAACTTCAACATAACCATGGTTGTTAAATGATTAATTTTATGAATTCTCCCACCGTCAAACTTTTTATTTTTTCGTTACTATTCTTCGCGGCCGCCGCTGCCCTTGCGACGTATATTATGTATGAACAAGAACGAGATGGAGAAAGAATTTACTCTAGTCTGGCGTACCTAAAATCTTGGGAAGCCTTGCAACATTCAGGGGTGACAGAAGAACAAATCGAAAAAAACAGATCAGAAAAAGAGAAGGTGAAAGCTATTACCCTAGCCTCTGAAGGGGAGGCGGTGAAGTTTTTAGCTATGGTCGACGAGCTAGCTGTTAAAACCGGAGTAACGATAGTTGTTAGTAATTTAAAGGTGGAGAAAACCAAAGAAGCGGGATTCAATGAGTTATCTGCGACCCTGCTATTGCGGGGTGAAAGGGTATCGGTCGAGGGTCTTTTAGAGGTATTTGAACTACTGCCATATCGGTCTCACACCACCAACCTGTCGCTTAGTCGCAATGCCGACGGGACGGCTGAGGCGAGCCTTTCTTTGGTCATAAGTGTTAGAAAATAAAACGTATGAATCAGCCTAAAGACCTACTATCCATATTTAGAAATAAAGGCAGCAATAGGCACCATCTTTTTGATGGTTCTTCCAGCTCCGCTTTAAAGCAATGGTCCTTCATTTTGGTTTTTGGAATACTAGCTGTTGCAACCGCCGCCGGATACGCCTTTGAGCGGTTTAATTATTGGGGAAGTATTGAGGGGCGAATAGCTGAGGAAGATTTGATTATGAGCAACTACGATCAAACGGCTTTCCGGGCAATTTTGGCGGAATTTGAATCCAGAGAGCAACGCTCGCAATCCATCATCGAGAAGTTAAAGACCACCACAGCGACGGAAGAGACTGTTGAGGGAGAAGGAGATATTGTGACTGATTCTGATATTAGTACCTCAACTCCAGAGGAATTGGAGTAATTTGTTTGGCACAGCTAAAAAATAAAAAGCAGTTTTTTTAGCATCGTCATTTTGTGGTCACGAGTTTCTAAGGATTTTATTACGCTATGCTCATAAAATTCTAAGAACTCTCGACCCCGCCTCGCGGTATTTTGGCGACAGGAAAAAGTCGCCAAAATACAACGCTGCGGCTGGCACCGATACGTAAAAGACTGGCGCAGGCCAGTCTTTTACGTATCGGTGCCCCCGCTAGGAATCGAACCTAGAATAACGGCTTAGAAGTCCGCAGTTATATCCATTTAACTACAGGGGCGAATGAGCAGGATAATGAAAGTTCACTTTCATTAGTTCTGCGAATGATGACCATGCAAGATTCTCTTACAGGGGCGAATGAGCAGGATAATGAAAGTTCATTTTCATTAGTTCTGCGAATGACGCCTCTGAAGGAAGTTTTTCGTAGCGAAACGGAGGAAAAGCTTCTTACAGGGGCGATCAACCATAACCATTTTGTCTTGGCTGCCAATAACATACCAGATTATGTCCTCTCTTGGAACAGTTGGGGGGCGGCGACCTTTCGGTTGCCGCCCCCAAGTTCATTGTAGGGCACAATATTGTGCCACCTTGATATGTGCTCGCCGTTCCCGATGATAGTCCAGGACTATCAGCAAACCCATTAGACCATGTGGTCCTAGGCTTCGGAGGAACTTAACCGCATTCGCGAGTCCCATTTTTTCTCCTCCATTTCACCCATATAAACTATATGATAAATTTTGTCGCCCAGCTTTTTCTATGGTTGATAACTTAACTAAATCAAGCATAAAATAGCTAATCTACGGCATTCTTGGGGCCTTTAGTAAGGCAGAACAGGTCTTTATCAATGATTATAGAACATATCCACTTTCTGGGAACTGTCACGCCAACCTACCATCGTGATAAACTGTATTTATATGAATAAAGTCATCCTAATTCTAGTAGCGATCATAATTCTCTTGGCCGGTGCCGTCGCTTACTTCCTATGGGACAGAAATCCTGACAGGGTAACCGAAGAAGAAAATTCGATAGCAACCTCTACACAGCAGGTCGAAAATAAAGAAAATAATGAGCCTCTGGAGGGACCTACAACCATAGGTTCTTCGGTGGACGGTCGCGAGATCATTGCTCACAGATACGGCACTGGCGAAAAACATCTTGTCTTCGTCGGCGGAATTCATGGTGGTTATTCCTGGAACACGGTGTTAGTTGCCTACGAGTTAATGGATTACTTGGAAAACAATCGTGCAGAGATTCCTGAAAACGTGCGGGTCACGGTGATTCCGGTACTAAATCCTGATGCTCTACAAATAGTGGTGAATGCAGACGGGCGTTTTAAGCCACAAGATGTTTCCGTTAGCGCCGCCAACACCATCGAAAGTCGCCTCAATGCCAACGGTGTCGATTTAAATCGTAACTTCGATTGTGATTGGCAAGAGACTGGAACTTGGCAAAGTCGTGACGTAAGTGGGGGAGATAGACCTTTCTCTGAGCCAGAATCAGAGGCTTTCCGAAACTTCGTGAACAGCAACGAACCTAGCGCAGTATTGGTTTGGTACAGCGCCGCTGGCGGAGTATTTGCCTCAAGCTGTCACAACGATGTTAGTGACGAAACTAGAGACTTAACCCGGATATTCGCTGAAGCCTCT
>JBBDVD010000014.1:0-1728 GCA_040903565.1 Minisyncoccota bacterium | reverse complement strand
TGTTCGTGGGTGGCATACACGGCGGTTACGAATGGAATAGTACCCTACTCGCTTACGACATGATGGAGTTGTTTGAAGAAGATCCCGACCTTATACCTAAAAATATCAAAGTCACTATTATTCCTTCCGCTAATCCCGACGGACTCTATGAAATAATTCCCAAGGAGGGGAGGATTACTTGGAATGATGTGCCCGGAGAGGCCTCAGCCTCTGGCGCCGGCCGCATGAACTCCAATGGTGTCGACCTCAACCGCAACTTTGATTGCAGGTGGCAACCAGAGAGTACTTGGCGCGGAAATATTGTCAGTGCTGGTACAGCTGCTTTCTCTGAGCCTGAGGCCGTCGCTGTCCGTGACTTTGTATTGACGGAACATCCCGCCGCTGTCATCTTCTGGCACAGTCAGGCTAACGCCGTCTACGCCTCGGAGTGTCACGATGGAATATTGCCCGTGACTCTAGATATTATGAATGCCTATGCTAGTGCGGCTAGCTACGGCGCGGTGGAATCGTTCGACCACTATCCTGTCACTGGCGACGCCGAAGGTTGGTTGGCTTCCATTGGTATCCCAGCCATTACTGTCGAGCTTTCTACTCACGAGACGACAGATTGGGTTAGAAATTTGGCTGGTGTTCGCGCTGTGATTGAGTATTTCTCTGGTGATTAGACGGGATTTGGTTAGAGGTCCGTTAACAAAAATGGCACGCTGTCGCGTGCTCGTTTCTTTGTGGGCGATGAGGGACTCGAACATTACATGTTCAGTACGGGTTGTCGATATTTTACTTCGACAGCGGTCTCATAAAATATCAGTCAACCCTTTCAAATCCCGCCTCACCTCACAAAATATAAAAAACCAGAAGCTTCAAGTATTCGCTTCCGGTTTCTTATTTTGTGGGCGATGAGGGACTCGAACCCCCGGCCCTCTAGGTGTAAGCTAGATGCTCTAACCAACTGAGCTAATCGCCCTTATTGGGCAAGTACACAATATCATCTATTATTTACTGTGCAAGTAAATAGACCGTGATAATATATATAACATAGTGTAAGTATAATTGGGTATGAAAATCATAGAAAAAAATAATGCACGGCGCTTTCGTCAGCAGGGCATGTCGATGAACGACATTGCCCGCAGACTTGGCGTATCAAAGGCGAGTGTAAGTCTATGGGTGCGAGATATAAAGTTGACTAAAACCCAACAGGGAAAACTCACTGCCCGGGGTTTTAGTATTTCTGCTATAGAGAAAAGAAGGACCAATAGACTGGCGAATACAAACAAAAAACATCAAGTAGTCGTAGATAAAGCAAAGTCAGAAGTAAAGCAGTTGTCTAAATATGAACTTCTGTTGGTGGGTACGGCTCTATACTGGGGCGAGGGAAATAAATCTAACAGAAATGTAGCAGGTATTTCTAACAGCGACCCTCTAGTAATAAGGATTATGATGAAATTCTTTAAAGAAATTTGTAATGTAAAAAAAGAAAAATTCCGTGCTCATGTGCACGCTTATTCACATTCCGATATTAAAGCCACAGAACAGTACTGGTCAAAGGTGTCGGACATACCAATCAAGCAATTCTATAGGACCTATACAAAGCAAAGTAGTGCCAGCAAAGGAAAGCGAAATAGTCTGCCATATGGTACTCTGCAAATCTACGTGTGTGATACAAATGTGGCTCTAAGTATAAAAGGCTCGCTGGATCGCTTGAAGGAGATTAGTCTATAATGCAATCTA
>JBBDVD010000013.1:0-1684 GCA_040903565.1 Minisyncoccota bacterium | reverse complement strand
CCCCCAGAAATTTTGCCGAGTTAGTAGACCTCCTGATAGGTATTCTTAGCCTGCTTATCCCCCTGATTTTCGCGTTGGCGTTACTTTTTATCATTTGGAGAATAGTCGAAGCTTGGATAATCAACGCCGACAACGCCACTAAAGTCGAGGAGGGGAGACAATACGCTCTCTGGGGAATTATAGCCTTGGTGGTGATGTCGGCTATTTGGGGAATTTTGGCGCTGCTGCGCAGTTCCATCTTCGGAAATTAGTAAAGGAGTTCCTACTCAAAGCCACTTTTGCTATCCACACCCCCCTTCACCACTAAGGTTAATCCTGGGCTATAATCGGATTAACTTAATCAGTTAACAATCAACATGAACAGTATGAAAAAAACGATCGCTCGAATTACCGCTGCCTCAACCTTCTTCCTGCCGGTAGTAGCTTTGGCACAATTCGGTGAAGTCGATACCTTTGTCGGGAATATTACCACTTTTATTAACAACGTAATCATACCTCTCATCTTCGCTATCGCGTTGGTAGTGTTTATCTGGGGTATTTTTAAACTCTTCATTCACAAAAACGCTGAAGAGGCTGAACAGGGAAAGAAATTGGCCCTCTACGCCATAGTAGGCTTTGTTCTCATGGTATCTATCTGGGGAATAGTCAACGTCGTTGCCAGTGGACTTGGTCTCAGTGGCAAGCCACTTGAAAATATACCAACCACCCCTACTCGCTAATTGGATAATGTTGTACAGACCGTAACGCTTTGCGGTCTGTGATTGTTACCCAAGAAACTATTTAAAATCTCGACATAAAATAATACTCATAACAGTTATTCATCCGTTAAAATGGCAAAATTTCCGCCAAAAACCTTCGCTTCAGTCTCATCATATCTCGATATGACGAGACTTCCAGCTCGCTTTTTGTCTGGAAATTTTGCCATTTTATTCGGATGCGAGATTCTAAATAGGTTCTAATTATGATTGCCTACGCCGCCGCCGCCGATGTTGCCAGAGGTTTCCTTGAAACCTTAAACCAGGTAATTATTTACCCCCTTATTACTTTAATGATGACGATAGCCCTCATTGTTTTTCTTTGGGGCTCTTTTCAATTTATCATCAGCGCCAATGCTCCCGCTAAACGCGAAGAGGGACGCAAACACATCATGTGGGGCATAATCGGCATGCTGGTCATGGTGTCGGCCTACGCCATTCTAAGCATCGCCACCGGTACCTTTGGCATCAGGGTCCCTCTTTAGAATAGGCAAAAACAAAAATATAAGTAAATAAAAAACCGCCACGCGCTTGGAAGCGCGGGGCGGGTTAGGTTTAGAGGGGCGCGTACGCCCGACTTAAACGGAGACTGGTCTGCTACACCCAGCTTCTCCGATAGGAACAGTGGTCACGGTCAGGGTCTCAGTTCTGCCGGGAGGCAAAACCACGTAGTACTCCCAACCATCCCGGCTCCACGTCATCGTGTAGATGACTTCATTGGATATCGGCTCCTTAACCACCCAACCATCGGGCAGTCTTTCTGCCACGTGGTCGGCATCAGGATGCACGTCCATACACTGCTGTCGCCAGGCGTTTTTGAGGGTAACCTTTCCATTCGCCTCGAAGCGGTCGTAACCGCCTCGTGAAATGACGACGCTCCCGTTCACCACCGACCTTATGTAGTCGGCAGATACCGACCAGTCGCCGTG
>JBBDVD010000012.1:0-10332 GCA_040903565.1 Minisyncoccota bacterium | reverse complement strand
CTCTAGGAAAATAGCCGGGATTGGCGTAAGCAAACCCCGGCTATTTTTGTTATCATACACACTACGATGACTAAGGAGGATATTGAGAAACGGATTCAAGAAATCGAGACAGCCATGTTGCGGTCTGACTTTTGGAACAACTCCAAGCAGGCTCAGGAAATGATAAAAGAGCTACAAACCTTAAAAGACGAAACTGAAGGAAAGGGTAAGTACGACCGCTTGAGTGCCGTCATTACCATCGTGGCTGGAGCTGGAGGGGACGATGCGGAGGATTTTGCCAGAATGTTACTGGAAATGTATCAGCGCTACGCTGACTCCAGGGCGTGGTCGGTAGCTACAGTGCATGTCAACGAAAACAATCATGGCGGTTATCGGAATATCGTTTTTGAAATCAGAGGCAAAGATGCCTATGGTGATTTAAAAAAGGAAAGTGGAGTCCATCGTCTAGTGCGCATCTCTCCATTCAACGCCAACGACAAGCGTCAAACTTCATTTGTACTAGTGGAGGTCTCGCCAGTGATGGAGGAGGTAGATGGTGAGGTGATAAAAGAAGAAGATGTCGAAGTGGACTTCGCTCGCTCAGGTGGAGCAGGTGGTCAGAATGTGAATAAGCGTGAGACGGCTGTTCGTGCCACACATCTACCGACCAATATTTCGGTCCACGTGTCGAGCGAACGTAGTCAGCAACAAAACCGCGAAAAGGCCATGCAGCTTCTCTTTGGGAAAGTGTTAGCTTGGCAAGAAGCAGGACGAGAGCGCGAACTTGCTGGATTGGCGATAGAGAAATCGGTTAAAATAGAATGGGGAAGTCAGATACGTTCCTATGTTTTAAATCCTTACCAGTTGGTAAAAGACCATCGAACCGGTATAGAAATACGTGACGTCACCTCGGTTTTAGCCGGTAATATACAGCAGTTCATAGACGCGGAAAGAGATGTGTAATAAAATAGTTTAGTTGTTATGATTTATTTCGATAAAGTTTGCAAATGGTATAACGGTGGCGACTCGGTAGCACTTGAAGACATTACTTTCCAAGTTGCCCCACATGAATTCGTTTCGATTGTAGGACACTCCGGTGCCGGCAAATCAACCATACTGAAAATGCTAATAGCCGAAGACCGCCCTTCCGAAGGGAGTGTGTTTTATGAGTCTACCGATATCCATAAGATCCCTCGCGGACAGTTACCAAAGTTTCGTCGCAAGATAGGCACTGTCTTTCAGGATTTCAAACTCCTCCCTCACAAGACCGCTTTTGAAAATATCGCTTTTGCTATGGAGGCCAATGGCAGATCAGACGAGGAGATAATGGAGAACGTACCGCAAGCTTTGGCGTTGGTTGACCTCGAAGACAAAGCCTTCAACTTCCCTCATGAACTCTCCGGCGGTGAGAAACAGCGAGTCGCTATTGCGCGCGCGATTGTCAACCAGCCCGACATCATCATTGCTGATGAGCCGACCGGTAATCTCGACCCTATCGCCACTTACGAAGTCGTGCAGATTTTGAAAAAAATAAACGATCTCGGTACTACCGTCATTATGACTACCCACAATAAAGGGATTATAGACGAGCTTGGCCGCCGAGTGATTACCATGGATAGTGGCCGGGTGGTACGCGACGACGAGAGTGGTAAATACGTTTTGTAAAAAAGGCGAAGCCTCACTAACAACTAACAACTACTAACTAAAAACTAACATATGTGGGTAGCCTTCAAAAGAATAGTTAAAGCGGGAGCGGTAGGATTTTGGCGCAACACTTTCGTTTCGCTAGCTTCCATCTTCGTAATGACGGTAGCTTTGTTTGTGGTTGGATCCATCATAATGATCGATCAGCTTCTCGGTGCTTCATTACAGCAGATAGAGAGCAAAGTAGATATAAACGTCTATTTTGCCGTCAATGCCTCTGAAGCCGATATGCAAGCCTTGAAGACCAGTTTAGAGGGTCTCCCTGAGGTTTCTGAAGTAAACTACACTTCGCGCGAAGATGCCTTGGTTGCTTTTCGGGAGCGACATCAGGGTGATGAGTTAACCATTCAAGCGTTAGAGGAGCTTGGTGATAATCCTTTGGGCGCTTCGCTGGCTGTCAGGGCCCGTTCTACCGACCAGTACGAAAACATTGCCCGTTTTCTGGAGGAACAACGCTCGGGAGAGAGTCCGCAAAGTCCCGTGATAGACAGAATTAACTTTGTTAAAAACAAAGACGCCATCGACAAATTGGCTTCCATTATTGACGTGGTGGAGAGAGCCAGTGTTGTCGCTATGATAATTTTAATTGGAGCCGCCATTGCCATCACTTTCAACACGATTCGCTTGGCTATCTACACCACTCGCGAAGAGATTGCAGTGATGCGTCTGGTGGGGGCTTCCAACACCTTCATTCGTGGTCCGTTCATGCTTCAGGGCATAATGTATGGTGCCATAGCCGGTATTGCCGCACTCATCATTATGTATCCGATTCTGTTTTGGATTGGTCCCGGCACTCAGACTTTCTTTGAGTTTAATATATTCGGCTATTTTATCAGCAACTTCGCCTACGTCTTCTTGGTAATTGTTGGTTCTGGTATCGTGGTCGGGCTGATCTCCAGTGCTTTGGCAGTATCGCGTTACCTCCGAGTCTAGAAACATTCTCCTTATCATCGATGATAAGGAGAATGTTTCCTAGGTACTTGCGAGTATAGGAAGACATTAAATTATTTAAAAATTTGGGGAAATAAGGCCGGCGCGTATCCTCGCGCCGGCCTTCGACCTCTCATTGCTCAACTCCCACAAGTCGCAGGATGTACCCGCGAAGGTCCTCGACAGTGTCGATGTGGAAAACCACCTTTTTGTTGTCCGTGACCCGGACAGCGTCGCCCTCGAGCGAAGCGACGACCTTGTGAATCGATCCGTTCGTTACTCGAAAGGTGATTGACGACATAGGCTCGCAGCACCGCTTAATCCCCAGCCCATCTTTCTGCCGGATACTCAGGACCTGGTCCGGAGAAATGATTTGTCCTAGAATCCCCATCTCCGTGGGGCGTTCGCCAATTCTACGTCCAGAGCGAAACTCCTCTGCAGGAATTTGCCCAACTTGCCTTAAGAGCTCAAGTAGTGAACTCATCTTGTTATACCCCCTTATAGGAACCTTGCCCAGTTAATAATACAGCCAATATTGATTATTTCCAAATGACAGAGGGGAACTGATGGTGGATTAGTGCTAGGCGGAGGGAGTGAAGACTTCAAATCTCCAAAAAGGAAAAACTTATAACGAAATCCTAATAGAAGCACCAGATCAAATCGTCGCATTTTAGGTTGGATTTATGCTATAATCGCCACGCAAAATTAAACATATTGGCGGATCGTCTAATGGTAGGACTCTGGCTTTTGGTGCCAGCTATCTTGGTTCGAGTCCAAGTCCGCCAGCCAACACAGGCTAAGCAGAATATTAAATTATCTTAATGTGCCAGGAGCTACAACAGCAACATTGCCACAATGAAGACAAAATATATAAGTACCAGGAGTGCACCTTCATTCCTTGAGATTAATTGTTTGGTGCGCGAGAGGTACAAGAAAAACAGAGCAACGGTGGCCAGTAAAATACGACCGATAAGTGGAAGCTCTAGATTTTCGTTGTAAATTGGTTGAATGAGCGCGACCATACCGAGTACGAGTGTGGCCGGAATAATGACTGCTCCCATCAGGTTGCCAAGTAACATATCAGTCTCTCCTTTGCGGGCTGAGATTACCGTAAAGTAAAGCTCAGGCAACGCGCCACCGAATCCAATAACTAGAACTCCAATTAAGATGAGCGGTATCTGCAACCCCTCGGCCGCCATCACTGCCGCCTGCACCACTACTTGCGCGGAAACGGCGAGAAGTATAAGTCCAACTATCACTTTGGCGATTGCTTTGATTGCTCCAATACGACCTTCCTTGAGTGAAAGCGCGCGCTTCTCGTCGTACACTTTTGAAAATCGGTCCTTGCGTGAAAATAACCAAATCACGTAGAGTGCGAAAAAAGATATCAAGATGACACCATCAAATCTCGACAACACACCGTCAGTGATGAGGGCGAGTGGCAAAAAAGCAGCAATGGCAGTGAGGAAGGTGGTACCACGGACTGTATGATTTCCAATCGGCAGTTCTTTTTTGGGTGAAAAAAATACAGCGAGAGCAACACCAAGTGTGAGGGCGACCATATTGTTCCCCATAATATCTCCAAAAGAGAGTTCTGGGATGCCTTGAAGAGCCGACGTGAAACCGACGAAGAAGTTTGGCATAGTGGCCGCAACAGCCATCACAAAAAACGCCACCACGAATTCCTGCGCTCGGAAATAACGGGAGAGTCGAAGAAGGCCAGAGACCAAAAGTTCTCCGGCCAAATAAAGGAGAGTACCAGCGATAATCAGAAGAAGAACACTTAATATCCACGCCATTGCAGAGTTATTTTAACACTTGTAATTCTCGCAACAAAATGGGTTTCTGTTACAATGAATATCTTAATAAGAATTATTGACTTCAGTATTATGCAAAAATTTAAAACTTCAGCCTTTATCAACACCGCCTTTGTATTCTTTGTCTTGGCAACCTTATTTTTGTTTGCGCAAAATTCAATCTACGCTCAGGTTGACGTTAATGTAGAGGGTGAAGCTAGTAACGAGACTAGAGCAGATACTGGAAGTAGTTCTGGGGGTGAGGCCACTATGTGTACGGCCGATGCCTATCAGTGTCCAAACGGAGAATGGGTTGGTCGGACCGGACCTAATTGTGAGTTCGTTTGTTCCGATGGTTCGACTAACCGAAGGGACATAGAAGTGATTGAGTACAGAGACGGAGACTCAAACCGTAATGCGTCACCTGGTTCCCAGATAGCTCCAAGTCAAACCAGAGTCCTTACCCCAGTTGGTGCGGACACCAAGGCGGCGGTATCAGCATCCCGACTCGGTGGCATAGAGATAGACGTACGGGATGAAGATTCGGACGGCGACGGTTTGAATGATGGAACTGAATCAACCGTTTCTGGTAGAGGTGGGGTGAGTGTGAGGGTGGATGGTGTGGTGGTGCGTGGTTGGGATGCGGAAACGAAAGCCGCAGTCAGAGCTCGTTTGCAGGAAGCAGACGATAGAAATAATGCTAACGACTTTGGACTTTTTGTGGCTATACAAGCCATTGACCACGAAGAAATCAAAAATATCGAAGTGAAAGAAGGGGCCGCTACTGTTAGTTTTGAAACAACTTTAAATATTTTGGGAATTATTCCGGTCAAAGCAACTGCGAACACTACCGTCCAAGTTAATGGAGAGATAGAAACCTCCTATCCGTGGTGGAGCTTCCTGGCTAGCAAACCTCAAAATGACGAAGTGAGCGTCTTCAGTAATATCGCTGCCACTTTGGCCGCTCGCACCTCTGTAGAATAAAAACAATACGCCTAACTAGCGAAGTCAGATGTGGAATCTAAGTAAAACGTTTTAACAGCGGTTTGCTGTTTGCGTGTAAAATATCTCACATGTATTTTGTCTATATTATCGAGTGTGACGATAAATCTCTATACACCGGTATTACGACCGACCTTAAACGGCGCTTTATTGAACATCAGAGCGGAAAAGGTGGACATTACACTCGTTCTAGGAAGGTAGTAAAATTTGTCTTTACAGAAGAGCAGGCAGACAAGTCTTCAGCCTTAAGGCGAGAAGCGGAAATAAAGAGGTGGAAAAAGAAACAAAAGCTCGAGCTGATAAGTTGAAAAAAGGGTGGAATAAATTTGACTTGATTATGTGAGAGGCGAGACCTGAGAGACGAATAAATTGCGTTGTGATAGGATGGGCAAAGATAGGAAAAGGAGGCAGTGATGTCCCAGTTGCCAAAGATGCCGATTATTAATCCAGTGAAACGTGAACCGTTTGACGATCCGACTGGAGACTGGACTTTTGACTTCAAGTATGACGGATTCCGTGGAGTCTTATACAAAGGTGAGGAGCACGCCTGGTTTCGCTCCAAACAAGATGTAGTAATGGTGCGTTTCGGAGGCTTGGCTAGAGAGGTGGCAAGTCTTCTGAAGGCAAAAGAAGCAATTGTTGACGGTGAGATTGTTGTTCTCGACATGGACGGACGACCTATCTTCAACGACATATTGCGAAAAAGAAGCATGCTGACATACATTGCCTTTGATCTTTTGTGGCTTGACGGTGAAGATATTCGACCGTTACCTCTTAAAGAAAGAAGAAGACGTTTAGCGCGAATATTGCCGCAAAAGTCAACTCGCGTACTTCCAGCATTTACGGCTCAGAATCAAGGACAAGCAATGTACGACTTTATGTGCAAGCATGATCTTGAAGGACTTGTGGCTAAACGGCTTGGCGACCCGTACAATAAGCGAGTAAAGTGGTACAAAATCAAAAATCCAAACTATTCGCAAGAAGTGGGTAGGCAAGAGGGGTTCAATCGGCGGCGCCAGTAGGTGCCGCCACTTTATTAATTGTAGGGCTCGGGCGCTTATTCTAAGGAATAAATCTTTAAGAGATTTCTCGCGTCAGTCTAGTTGCGGGGGTTATATAAAATAACAAACTCTTGATAAAAGCGGTTGATTCATTCTGATAAAAAGGTATGGTTTAGGAATATGGAAGTTATTTTTTACGACGTTCAAAACGCGATTTATTCATGGTTGCTGGACCACGGTCTTAAATTAGCACTAATATTCATGGTGGCTTTAGTGGCCCAACATTTCTCCGGCAAACTAATCGAAAAATTCATCCGGAGATTGGTAAAGCAGGGTCCGCAGACTAGACAAGCCGAGGAAAAAAGAGAAAACACCTTAATTCAAGTGGTTAATGGCGCTGTTTACATCGTTGTATGGCTGGTAGCCACGATGATGTTTTTGTCTGAGGTTGGGATTGCTATCGGACCGCTTTTGGCCGCGGCCGGAGTAGCTGGTTTGGCGCTGGGCTTCGGAGGGCAGTATCTGATCCGCGACCTTATTTCCGGGATCTTCATCATTTTAGAAAATCAATATCGGGCCGGCGATGTAGTTTGTTTTGATAAGACTTGTGGGTTGGTGGAACATATGACATTGCGGATGACTACCTTGCGGGACTTAAGCGGGACTATTCATCATGTACCTCATGGTGAGGTCCACACTGTCTCCAATCTGTCCAAAGGCTTCTCTCGCGTTAACCTCGACATCGGCGTAGCCTACGACTCCGATTTGGATCACGTCATCGAGGTAGTGAATCGAGTTGGTAAAGAGTTGTCAGAAGATCCAAAGTGGAGCGAACATATTTTGAAGGCACCCGAATTTTTGCGCGTCGATGATTTTGCTGATTCGGCCATTATTATCAAAATATTGGGAGACACCACACCAATTATGCAGTGGGATGTAACGGGTGAGTTGCGTAAACGCCTCAAGATCGCTTTCGATAAAGAGGGAATAACGATTCCGTTCCCACAAGTCGTAGTTCATCAAAGTAGTTAGAAATAGATTGAGATAAATTTGCTAATCTATTTCTATTTCAATCTCTAAATAAACCTGTTAACAGGTGAGTAATCCCAGATAAACAGGAAAGACCCGTTTATCTGTTTACTGTTTAACTTGCGGGTATATCAAGAGTTGAAAGGGGAAATCGTTAAAACACACGTTCCCCTCCATTCGAATGGAGGGGAACGTGTGTTTTAACGATTCCTTTTCCGCAAATAGTGGTTCACCAAAGCCGAAGTCGGTAATGATAAGTTGGCCAGTAAATTAAATGTTAAAATACATTTATATGAATCCCGTTAGAAATTATGAACCAATCTCAATGGTTGGCGGGAGGAATATCAAGCAGATGGTCATTGAAACAATTGGCTGGTTATTAAATAATTTCTAACGGGATGAAAAATTTTGTAGTTATTTTAGGGATAGGGATTGTCTTGTTGGGCGGGGCGTTTTATTTATTATCTAGTGATAATGAAAAAGAGTTGGCTACTTCAAAGATAGGAGCTGCTTCAGAAATGTCACAGGAGTCGACAGAGACCATGGAGCCAGGCAGATATACTGCCGATACTAATGCTTCGGTCGTTACTTGGCAGGCAGGCAAGCCAGCTATTGTTGGCTATGTCCACACCGGCACCTTTTCGCTTCAAAGCGGAGAAATTGAGCTGAGCAATGAAAGCCTGACTGGTGAATTTGTCCTAGACATGGATTCAATCAAATTAACCTCTCTTGGTGGAGGTAAGGCAGGACAGGAGAGCATGCTCGAAGGACATTTAAAAGCAGAAGGGTTCTTTGATATTGAGAGTTATCCAACTGCTACATTCAGGATCGTTGACGTTTCTCCGAAAGTTCTGCCGGGCCCGGATCAGAGCGAATATACTGCGACTGGAGAGCTAACCTTGAAAGGACAGACTAATAGCCTCAGTTTCCCGATGAGAGTGGTGGTAAATAATGATAACGAAGTCTGGATGTACGCCTCTCTTACTATCGACCGTACTCTTTGGGGAGTGAACGCCGGGTCAGCCAGTGTCGCTGACCGCATCACCGACAATATTATTGGGGATGATGTCGAGATTGATATTGAGATGAAATTGGTTAAATAGGTTTGGTCGGTAAAAGCCCGCCGACTTCGTCGGCGGGCTTTTACCGTTATAATCTAAGAATGAATAAATCTATAGTCCTAGCGCTCACGCTTTTGTTTGGCCTCACAGTCATGATTGGTGTTTTAACCCCAAATGAGGCGGAGGAAATTGAGAGGACTATTTTGTCGTACCTAGAAGAGGAAATAGAAGTGGAGTCGGCGATAGAGCCTTCATCTTCTACTATTAAATCTTCGTCTCAAACTCCAGTCACTAAAACGAAAGAAGAAGTTGATGATGAAGGTGTAATCGAACGGGTACTTTACTCAGTCGTGCGTGTTATTGATGGCGACACGATTGTTATAAATAAAGATGGTGTTAGTGAGAGTGTCCGTCTTATTGGTATTGATACACCCGAAACTGTCCATTCTTCCAAACCGGTGCAGTGTTTTGGTATGGAAGCCTCAAAGAAGACCAAAGAATGGTTAGAGGGTAAATCAGTAGAATTGATTATTGACGAAGGCGAGGGGGAACGCGATAAATATCGCCGACTACTTGGCTACGTGTATCGTGAAGACGGGATGTTTATCAACCTAGAGTTAATCAAACAAGGTTATGCCTACGAGTACACCTATCAACAACCATATAAATATCAAAAAGAATTTAAAGCGGCGCAAGCTGAAGCATCATCGGCCAAAAGAGGTCTATGGGCCGATGATGCTTGTGGATAAGTTAGCAGCTCCACCAATACCACAAAATCAGGTTGACGGCGTAAGTCGTCGGCTTCGAGTCCGGTTTCGCAAGAAACCGGACCTTTTGATATTTTAGAATCAAAAACCCATGTCCTACTAACACCCAAAAACTACACTCCCTCAATTCTCCTTATCATCGATGATAAGGAGCCAATGAGTGGACAGTCTCTGTAAGAGGGTGGGCGAAGTAAATAGCAAATTATGTAGTGGGGGAGACATCTGGATAAGTGTTCATAAGTTTGGTATAGACAAAATGACCTTGTTACCAAATATCATCACAATTATCTCATGTTAATATAATATCTATGAATATCCGTCGTTTTATTATTGATATCATCATTTTAGGCGCCCTGCTGTTTACTTTCGGATTTTTGTACACCTCCTACAAAGAAGTTGTTTATGATTTCTTTTTTAGCGAATCAAGCGTAGGGATATTTATTCGCGACATACCCATTACAGTCGCGGTAGCTGACTCTCCAGACGAACACGCAAAAGGACTTTCAGGGGTAGCATCTTTAGGAGTACAAGAGGGTAAACTTTTTCTTTTTGATAAAGAGGGGAGATATGGCATTTGGATGAAAGACATGCTGATACCAATTGATATCATTTGGATAGATAATTCAGGGCGCATAGTCCATATAGAGGAAAATATTCTTCCAGAATCTTACCCAACTATTTATAGCCCTCCCGTGCCGGCACGATTTGTGTTGGAGGTTAACGCCTTCTTTGTAGATACCTTCAACATACAAATAGGCGACATGGTTACTATCCCGTCTCACAGACTGCCAGCAGATTTGCAACCTTACTAATTTATGGTATAATAAAAGGGTTCGATGGTCGCCGAGCACATCATACGCAGTATGATGTGCAGGTGATAGGGAATAGGTTATGGAGACGGAAATCGCAAAGCGATTTCCGTCGGCGCGCGAAGCGCGCAACTACAACCTAAAACCTAAAACCTGCACATCGTGCTCCGCACGATGTGCTTGGAGGAAAGTCCGGACATACACGACATTTATGTCGTAGCAAGGTAGCAGGTAACGCCTGTCTCAAGCACATC
>JBBDVD010000011.1:286-1735 GCA_040903565.1 Minisyncoccota bacterium | reverse complement strand
GGCAAAGTGGTGGTTATGTAACGGCTTTTCTTTGACATAGATTTCTATAACTCTAACACTAGAGAGTACCTCATACGCTATTGACGAACAAGCTTTCAAGAGGGATAATGGAAACACATCGGCCTGAGATTGTCTCGGGCAGATGGGGGGTATGAAAAAATGAGGGGCAACAACACAATCACCAGCCGCCCGACAATTCGACTTGGGGTGGCCGCAGCGGCAGGAGTAGCCCTCCTGCTGATCTGCGCAGTCACAATGTTTCTTTTGACTAACATGTAGCATAGACCATCTCCGCGTGCGACACCTTGCGCGCGGAGATTCTTATATAAAAACAAAGCAGGGCGGACCTTCGGTCCGCCCTGCTTTGTTTTTATCAAACCTAAGCCAACTCCTTCACCAACTCCGCAATCGGCACCCGCCTCTGCTCGCCGGTATCGCGGTCGCGGACAGTAACGGTGTCGAGGAGTTCGGGATTTTCACCCAGAGTATCGAAGTCGATAACGACGCAATATGGCGTACCGATTTCGTCTTGGCGACGATAGCGCTTGCCGATGTTGCCGTTGTCGTCGAAAGACACATTACCGAATTCAGCTTTCAACAATTTGTACACCTCCCTCGCCTTCTCTACCAATTCCGGTTTATTCTTTAGAAGGGGTGAGACCGCCACGCGATATGGGGCTAGGTGAGTCGGAAGTTTCAGGAGTACTCTAGTTTCTCCGCCCATCTCATCTTCAGTATAGGCCTTGGCCAAGACAGCCAAGACGTGCCGGCCAAGACCGAAGGTGGGCTCAATGACGTGAGGTAGGATCTTCTCATTAGCTTCGTCGTCTTGATAAGACAAATCTTTACCGGAATGCTGGACATGATTCTTAAGATCAAAGTTGGTACGATAAGCTAGGCCGGCAATCTCATCGAACTTGTGCGGGTATTTGAAATAGAAGTCGACAGTACGTTTGGAATAATGGGCACGTTCGCCATCAGGAATCTCAACTTCTTTGATATCCTCAGCTGAGAAACCAAGGCTCTTAAACCAAGCGCGCGAAGCTTCCAACATCTCGTCGAAGTATTTTTCCCATTCACTCTCGCGGGTGAAATATTCTAATTCCATTATCTCCAGCTCACGCACCCGGAAAATAAAATCACGCGGAGCGATTTCGTTGCGGAAGGAACGACCAATCTGCGCGATACCAAAAGGCAATTTCGGATGATAGGTATCGACGACGTTCTTAAAATTAACAAACATCCCTTGCGCGGTCTCGGGGCGCAGGTAAACGGTTGTATCTTCGCCGTCGACAGAGCCGACGGTGGTCTTAAACATCATGTTGAATTGTTGTGGTGCGGAAAAATCATTACCCTCCGGGCTCTTGATTCCCTTTTCTTCAATGGCTTTGCCTATTTCTTCCAGCGACATACCGGTTGGATCTATGCCATGTTCTTCAAGCAGGTGGT
>JBBDVD010000011.1:0-276 GCA_040903565.1 Minisyncoccota bacterium | reverse complement strand
CGCCGACCGGTTTTGACGTCGGAAACCAAAGGGTCGTTAAATCCAGCTACGTGTCCCGAGGCCTCCCAGACTCGCGGATTCATTAAAATCGCTGAGTCGATACCATACATATCTTCCCTATCGACAACGAAATGCTTCCACCAAAGATTCTCGATATTTTTCTTGAGGGCCACGCCTAGGTGACCAAAGTCGTAAGTGCCGGCCAAGCCGCCGTATATCTCACTACCTTGAAAAACAAAACCACGACGCTTAGCAAGCGACACAATCTTTTCCATC
>JBBDVD010000010.1:0-10712 GCA_040903565.1 Minisyncoccota bacterium | reverse complement strand
TCCATTTTCATAGTCGTGTGCGCACTCCTTGAAAACTAGGTCGCACCACAAGAGTACTTCCATTTTTATACTCCCTCTGGTCGTTAAAAATTAGGTCGCCCAGACTGCCACTTAAAAAAGTAAAACCGCCAACGTGGTATGTTGACAGCAAGTTCTGCGAGTCTATATGCTTCTTAACTTAGATACGAGGTTCCTCTATTGTTTCTGCTTGCGTCCGCCGAGTTCTCGAATCGCCGCATTGAGCTCCGAAGAGAGGGGGTCAAGGGCATCCGGAGGAGCCTCCGACGGAAGCGGACTCATGGTGGGATAATTCCCGAAGTGGACTTCCGGATTACCGAGGAGATTCATCAGCTCATCGGTGAATGCTGCCTGATCGACCTCATTATGCTTTTGGCGCGCCATTTACCTCTCCTAGGGGTATGTTGGATGAACAATCATCCGGTTGGATGATGCCTATAATAACGTAGTTTGTCAAAACTATAGAAATTTACAACTTTGCCGGAGACAATGAAACAGAACTCACTTTTTTAGACGAATTCAACAATTCGGATGCAGCCAAGTCGAATCACAGCGGTTGCTTTTTTTGGTAACGTTTTTTGTTAATATAAATTATATATGAATCATTTTGAATCAGTTGATGGTGGTCAGAAACCAGAAAGTGAGCCCCGTATTTCTAGTGAAGTACAGATCTCACTTATGGAAAAGTGGGCGAAAACTGAAGGAAAGACCTATGCTTCAAACAACGACTTAGTGACGGCGTGGATTGAATCAAAGAACGCCGAAAGGTTCCGCGCGTATCTTGAACATGGGGGCGAGATTCACGAAGATAATAACCTCGACGAGCTACTACTCCGGATAACAAAAGAGACTTTGCACTAAGTTGTGCATAAGTTTTTAAAGGATAGGTATATTCACCTAGTCTCATGAGATTTATTAGAATGTTCTATATACTCTGGGTATGGATATATATACTCTTATAGTCGCTGGGCACGTTATCGGTACCGTACTCGGAACCGGTGGTGCAACCATTGCAGAATTTCAAATTACTAAATCTCTTAGTGACAAACGAATCAGTCCCGATGAGCGCGCACTTATGCATGTGAACTATCGAATGATCCGCGTGGGTATGGCTATTATCTTACTCTCTGTTATCGGCATGTTCTGGTACCACCTGAGCGCGGGAAATATGTGGATCCTCACCAGTGAAAAACTGTGGATTAAAGACGTGATGTTTGTAATGATCTTGATAAACGCTGTGTTACTGACCAAACGCTGGATCCCTCTCTGGCTCGGCGCCAGCATATCATTCACCTCTTGGTGGGGTGCGACCCTTCTCGGACTTGCCGGGCGACTTCCTTATAGTTTCGAGACATACCTGATTGGCTACATCGTGGCTATTTTTCTGGTGGCTGGCGCACTCCACGCCATCCGACGTATTTTTGCTTCAGCCAGGTAGTGATCGTCCATAGTAACCAAACGAACACGCTACTCACTACTCCATATCCAACACTAAACCGCCCCAAGTGAAATTTTTGGCACCGATACCTTCGCCGGTAAGGGGATTGTACTGCTCGCGGAAGCCGGATAGTTCAATCAAGTCCACTGTCTTTTGTTTGATTGTCTCAGCCACATCGTCAAAACCATAACGCTTGAGTCCTTTATAAACGAACCAGTTGGGTGCCATCCAAACCGGGCCGCGCCAGAAGCCACCAACCGGATCAAAGGACGACTCCTCCATCGAAGTTGAGGGAATAGGGAATTCGCTCCAGAAGCGCTGATCGCTTAGAAGCCAATCATCCACCAGTCGCTTGGCCTCGTCTTCGCTGAGTAACCCGCCATAAAGTGGCATAAAAATAGCCCAAGTGATTGTCTCGATCGACTGACTGGAATTGAGGTCGTAGGCTCGACAAACTCCTTCGATACACAAAGTTTGTTTGATGGCGTTTTGCACGTTATCAGCGGTGGTGGCGAAGTAGCTGGCATCGTCTTCCAGCTTTAGTAGGGAAGCTATCTTCGACATATAACCGAGCGATTCAAAGAGAATGACGTTGAACGGTAAGTCAGCCATCGCAAAGTATTTCGACATACAATCGCGCGCTTGGAATTGGCAGACGGCGTGTTCGCGAATGCGGTCGAGGCGGCGGTCTAGACTCTGGTCGGCGCTATGCATGGCCGGAAGACCTTGTTGAATATCGAACCGGGGAGAGTTATCCTCACCTGATTCATCCGGATTGACTATGAAGGCGAGCGCTCGGTCGTCGAGTACCCGATCTTTCAAGATACCTCGGTAGTGTGCTTCAAGTATCGGATACATTTCGCGCAAGAAGGCCTCATCGCCATCATTTTCAAATATCCGCCATACGGCGTAGGCCATAATCGGCGGCTGAGTGATCGCGCTGGTACCAATAACTCCCCAAGCTTTGTTTATGATATCTCCGCGCATCTCGCGCCCCCAGTTGGTGGCGGCGGTATCACTGCCCCAATAAATGATATGCGGAAGAATTCCATCGGAAAGCGGCCGCGAGAAGGCCGCACGCAACTCGTTTTTTGCTGTCGAAACATCAAAATGCGAGAGGATGATCGCATGAAAACATGAATCCCAAAGCCACTGAAAAGGATAGAGTTCAGGTGAGGGGAGTGTGTAGGTGAAGCCGTCGGTAGAACGGCGGTTTTCCCACATGAGCGTCTCAATCCTGTCTTGGAGGGTGTGCATCCATATATTGTACCTATGAAGATCAGGAATTAAAATGGGTTAGTGCACAGCCCTCAAACATTTTATATACTACCGGTATGACAATCACTAAGTACGGGCAGTGTTGCCTCCTAATTGAAGTGGGCGGGGAAAGAATTTTGACTGATCCAGGAAGGTTTAGCGTGTCTCAGAATGAGGTACGCGATATAGATTTGATTTTAATCACCCATGAACATGCCGACCATTTGCATGCCGAATCATTGAACACGATTTTGAAAAACAACCCAAACGCGCAAGTCGTGACTAATGTGAGTGTCGGGAAAATTCTAGACGGGCTTGAAATAAAGTACGAAATCCTTGAAGGACGTGAAGTTGCTAAAAAGTCTGGTGTGGAGTTGGAAGCCTATGATGGAAAGCACACGGAAATCTACAAAGATTTTGGTCAAGTACAAAACACCGGCTACTTCATAGCCAATAAATTGTTCTACCCGGGAGATGCTTATACAGAACCTGGAAAGGAAGTAGAAGTACTGGCTCTGCCAATTGCGGGACCATGGTGTTGCTCGGCCGATGCTATCGCCTATGCTTTGCGCGTAAATCCCAAGAAGGCTTTCCCGGTACATGACTGGCTCTTAAATGATGACGGCATCGCCCTAACCTATGGTCTGTTTGAAGCCCAGCTTAAAGAAAAAGATATTGAATTCGTCCGACTTCACAATGATGAGACGAAGATTTTTTAGCTAACGACTGTAAAAATTGTTGAAGTGAAGGTGCAGCTAGTGTAGTGTAGGGCGCTATGTCGAGAAGCGACGGACTAATCACTTTTAATAATGTGTCGTATGAATACGATCCAACGAAGCCGATCTTGATTGGGGCGAGTTTTTCGGTGCGTCGCGGAGCGAAGTTCACCTTGATGGGACAAAACGGAGCGGGAAAGAGTACGCTCTTCAATCTCATTACCGGCTCGTTGAAGCCAGATAGTGGCGCTATTAATATATTGCCTCGCACCAGTATCGCCATCTCGCGCCAAGTGATTCCCCGCAGTGAACTAAAGCTCACCTTGCGCGAGTTTTTTCAAAAGGTTTTTGTGGAAGTAGTCTATGACATCGATCCCAAAATCGACAATGTCTTGGAAGTGGTGAACCTGTCGCCAGAAACTGCCGAAGAGAAGGCCGCGCTCAAAGAGCGATTAATTGGCAGTTTCTCCGGTGGACAACAAGCGCGACTCTTGCTGGCTTCGGCGTTAATTCAATCGCCCGACGTACTACTACTTGATGAGCCGACCAACAATCTCGACAAGGAAGGAATTGCGCACTTAACACAATTCTTGCAAGAGTATCGCAAAACAGTGGTGGTGATTTCGCATGACGCCGATTTCCTCAACGCCTTTACGCACGGCGTCCTTTATCTCAATACCCAAACTCGGACCATCGAACAATACGACGGTAACTACCACGACGTACTCGACGAGATTGCTCTGCGAGTAGAGAAAGAGAAGCGCAAGAACGCACAACTTGAAAAAGAAATAAGGCTAAACAAAGAAAAGGCCAACTTCTTCGCCAACAAAGGAGGGAAGATGCGCTTAGTCGCTAAGCGTATGCGCGACGAAGTCGAAGAGCATGAAGAAAATAAGGTGGAGGTCCGCAAAGAAGACCGCACCATCAGGCCGTTTATCATCCCCGCTCAAAAAGGGACGCCACTGGAGATCCTTAAACTAACTTCTTATAAAGTAATCAGAAACCACAAGCCAAAAGATGTGGCCTGCAACTTGACCTTGAAGCGAGGCGAACACCTCCAGATAGTCGGACCGAACGGTATCGGAAAAACCACATTACTTGAGTCACTTGCTTCCGGACATGCGACCGGCGAACATGTAACGCCTGGTGTCACGATCGGCTACTACCGACAAGATTTTTCCAACCTCGACTTCGATCAGTCGGTGCTCGACTGTCTCCTCTCTGTAATGGACAAGAAGGTGGAGGAGGCGGCTAGGGCCACCGCCGCTGGATTTCTCCTCACTGGCGATTTAGTGAAGGCTAAAATCGGTACACTCTCGGAAGGACAAAAAGGATTGGTGGCCTTTGCGCGATTGAAGCTTCTTGAACCAGGACTCTTGATACTGGACGAGCCAACTAACCATATCAACTTCCGGCACGTCCCGGTCATTGCTGAAACGCTCGACAAATATGAAGGAGCGATGATCGTTGTTTCTCACGTGCCGGAGTTCGTCTCGCAAATCCGGATCGACCACACCCTTGATTTGGCCAAGAAGGCGAAGTAGCCAAAGCCAACGGTCTGATATAATTGAGACAATTATCACCAGATAATTAGATACCAATGAATCCCGTACGAAATAACGAACACGAATCATACGGAACTTGGTTGAAAATATTAAAAAACTAACTTACACGTAGAATCGAGTTCAAACATAAGTAGTGAGTTCGCGTTCTATTTCGTACGAAATGAAAATTTAAATAAAAATGGGTGAAGAGGATTAATAATTAAACTTTGAAATATGGGTGAAAGAGTAGCTCACAAAAAAGAGAAGAAGAAACCAAAGAAGGACAAGTCGGGAGGGAACTAGGTTTAACAGAAAGGGGGGGGGGGCGGCCCCCCCCCCCCCCCCCTTTCTGTTAGGCGCCACGATAACCACATATTGACAACTATCCTAATAATGGTTAAATGATCATATCCTTATTTTCGGTAATTTTTAGTTAGGAGCCACGTCTATAATCTGGTAAGAAAAAAGCTAAAATATAGTCTTGCATGTTGGAAAAACAAAGGCAACAACCGGACCTAAAACTGGGTTTTGAAACCCTTTTTGCGGAGTATTCCGACGTGGTTTATAGGTTTTGTCTCTACAAAACAAGCGACACACATGTAGATTACGACCTAACCCAGGACACTTTCATGCGTCTATGGAAAGTTATATGTGCAGGTAAAGACGTAGAAAAACCAAAACAATACATCTACCAGATCGCCCGCAATCTGGTGATAGATTATTACAAAAAAGAAAAAGCTCTGTCTCTTGATAACCTGCAGGAAAAAGGTTTTGATCCAAAGTATAATGGTTTAGAGACTGACTTCTTGGCCGAGGTGACTATACTTCGCCAAGCGATCGAAAAGCTCGAGGAGGATTACCGGGAGATTATCTATATGCGTTTTATAGAAGGAATGGGTATAGAGGATATCGCGGAAGCGATGAATATTTCTACCAACCTAGTTTCCGTCCGGATTAACCGGGGGAAGAAAAAACTTCAAACGAAGTTTACATAATTATGGATAATCAAGAAACAGAATTTAATAAAGCAGCAAAAACCCTCAAGGGTGTGTCTCTTACTACCAGAGAAAAAGATGCCATGCGGAAACACATCTATGAGGCAACAGAAGTGGGTGAGGTAGTGGCAAGCACCCCAAGTCCTTTTGTATATTCGAGTTTCTTTAGACAACGCACTCTAGTTGCCCTAATGGCGGTATTTTTATTGACCGCCAGCACCTCTTACGCGTCTTTCGCCTCCTTGAGTAGTCTGCCAGGAGAACCCCTTTACGATATGAAGGTGAACGTTCTGGAGCCCATAGGAGCAGCGGTGCGTTTGAATGAAAAAGAAAAAAACCAATACCGTGTAACTCTACTCCGCCAGCGAGTGGCCGAAATCAAACGACTCAAAGAAGAAGATCGCCTCAAGTCATACAACGAGCTAATAAGCTTCAAAGCCGCCCAAAAGATCATCGCTGAAATCGAGGCCAGTCTTTCTTTCGACGCTGAGGCAGAAAACCTCGAGATTATTAGCACCCAAGTCGAAACCTATAACTCCATAGTCCTAGATGAATCTTTCAAATTGAAAACTATTATCGAGTTACACATAAACGAAGAAAACCCGTCCCAAAAATCCTCAACCACCACGACTGAAGAAGTCCGAGAGATAGTTGATGACAACGCAAGAAATACCAAAGTACCGATTCAGGAAGTAGAAGAAGAAGTGGAAGTGGAAGTGGAAGTGGAAACTACGGTTGAGGAAACGACCAAGCCTATTGAGATGGTGGGTACAACAACAGTGAAAAAGGTAACGCCTATTAAAATACCAGAAATCCTGAACATTATCGGGCTGTAAAAACGTCGCTCGTCCTATCCCCACCGCAAGCGAACGGGGCATTAGGCGAGGGTTTAAATATTCCGAGGGAATATTTAAAGGGCGTTTTTGCTGGATAAATAAAACGTGCCAGTGGCACGTTTTATCGGCCTCCGCCGATACTTGCTTTACCGTTACATTCATCCCCGGGCTTCAGCCCGGGGATGAATGTAACTTTCCGGTAATCTTTTTGGAGGTTTTGAGTCTTGAACGGTATCGGAAAGAAATTACGATACCGGTTTAACAACTTAACTAATGACCCTATGAAAAAGTTTACTTACTTCGGGACAACTGTCACCACTTTGTCAGTGTTGGTATTTGCCCCGATTTTGTCGAATGCTCAGGTACAAATAAATTCAGAAGCAGATGGCTTTTTAAACGCTACTACCGATTTGGTAGCAACTCCAACCGAAGCTGGTGTGGGGGTGGGCGCCAATGTGGAGGTCGAAGCTGAGACCGAAACTTCGACCAACGAGAACGACGCCGAAACTGCAACTGAAACAAGTGCCGGCATATCGCTTCGCCTCAACGCCGATGGGGTGGCGGTTATTTTTCCTTCACAGGTAAATTCTGAAAAAGACTTGGAAATATTTAATCACAACACCGTAATCCTTGAGGAAAACGTAGACAATATAAGGTCCGAAAGTACGGCTGAGGCCAAATCTAAGGTTGAAGTAGTTTATAAACACCAAAGCCGTTTACTTGGACTGGTGCCCGTAACAGTAAAATCTAAAACTGTAGTGGTTAGCGGTAATGGTGAATTGGAGGTTGAGTCAAAACTTTCTTGGTGGGGTTTCCTAGTGACAAACAAGGACCGCATTGAAAACGAAATAGCTGCCCGAGTCAGAGATAACCCAACCATAATGATGAGCGCCGAACACCAAGTAAGTGCTTCCGCCCAAGCTGAGATAGCGGGAGCTATCGTCACTGAGCTAAACAGCTACTCGTCTCTTCAAGTAACGAGCAACCGGTAGATAGAATGATAATTAAAAGGCCGCCCCTCGGGCGGCCTTTTAATTTAAATAGTTTTTTACTATCTCCCTCGTCCGTAGATTTGTCGGAGTTTGGACACATGCTCTTGGTAGTCGACAGAGCAGTGAAAGCCGGAAGAGCTATCGTGGAAATAAAACAGACAATCGGTAATGGAAGGATTAAGGGCGGCTAGGATAGCTTCTAAGGATGGATTGGCTATCGGCTCGGGAGTCAGCCCTTTATACTTATATGTGTTGTAGGGAGATTCTATGTATTTGTCGGCCGGAGTCGGCATCGGCCACCACTTGGTGGAGTCCAATCGACCTCCTTTGGCGTATTGCAAAGTGGCGTCCAGTTGAAGATTCATGTCAATAAAAAGACGGTTCCAAATAACACCGGAAATTTCTCGCATATCAGTGAAGTCGTGAGCCTCACGTTCCAGCAAGGAAGCAATGATGATAGCCTCTTTCATCGGTAAACGTTCCTCAGCCTTTTTATCATACCGAGCAGCTACCTCTGTCTCAAATCTTTCCACTACCATTTTGGCCACATCTTCCGGTGAAGCATCCACCGCTACCAAGTAGCGCTCGGGATAGAACTGTCCCTCCTGTAACTCCGGCACGGCTTCCTGCACTAAGTCGAGGAAGTTTTGGCGCTCACCGCTACTCCAACGCAAGATGTCACCAAAGTTTTTAGCCACCTCCTCCTTACGTTCACCGGGGAATATCACCAACAGGCGACCGCCGGGGATGGCCATTTGATACCAGGAAGACCGGGATAGCTTGGCGATGAAGCGAGCAAACTTGCCGGAAGGAATCAAAGAAGGGAACTGCCAACGAGCTCTACCAGAGTTAGCGATAAAATGATCAAGATTAGGATCTTCTGTAATTGTCTTACTATCAGGGTCAACGCCGACCGGGAAAGGAGCCAAAGGAACTCGAGATTCGTCGACCGGGAAAGTCAGCGTGGCAGCAGTAAATACTGTCAAGACAGTAAAAATAAATATCGCACTCAATATCGCGCCATAGACAGAACGAACTATCAGTACCATGCGCTTAGGCAAAACGGGGCGGAGTAGTTTTCTTTTTAGTTTTTTGTAATCCAACTTCCGTTGAAGGCGCTTCATAGGAAATATTGTATCACCCATCTCCTTCAATTAAGTTCTTATAAGTAGCCTGAACAAACCTGTACTTATCAACCTAAAATCACCACCGCACTTGAACAACTGGGTGAACCATGCTTTAATAAGCCCGCAAAGCAGTTCTCCTTGAGTCACTCTTCTTTGTAAACGGACTTAACGGTCCCATTTGCAGGTCAAGAGAGTAAGAACAGGCGTAGAGGCACTTTGTCCAGCTCTATCAAAATAGGACTGGATTAGAAAAATAATTCGAAGTAGAATGACAGGAACTATTGCACGTCTTACCGACCGAGGATTTGGCTTTATCAAGCCAGCCGAGGGGGACAAAGATGTATTCTTCCACGCTCGCTCTCTCGTAGACGTCATGTATGACGACCTACGTGAAGGTGACGCTGTTACTTTCGAAGTTGAGGAAGGTCAAAAAGGCCCCTCTGCTATTGAAGTAAAACGAGCTTAACTAGGCTCACTATAAAACCCCGGACACTTGTGTCTGGGGTTTTATAGTGTTCCATATTACCCATATGTTATAATGGAGAAGTTCTCTGGTACTACCTGGAGAGATTTACCTAACTACCTATCCTTAAATATTTATGACTGAAGAAACCAACGAAAGCCGTACTATTAGCCAAAAAAACAACGTGCTCCCAGCTATAGTCGGTATCATAGCCGTTCTAGCACTTTTAGCTGGGGGCTATTATCTCCTGGGAATGCAAACTCCGGCAGAGAATGGTTCTAATGAAACATCCGACTTGCTAGACTTAGAAGGCGAAGGTCCGGTTGCACGCGTAAACGGTGCCGAAATCAGCCGCGAAGAATACCGTCGTGGTGTCGAACAAATAGTGGCTTCCTACGCCGCTCAAGGGACAACTATCCCCGATGAAGAAGTCGAGGCGGTGAAAGAGCAGATTTTGAACAACCTTATCAATCGCCAGCTTGTTCTACAGGCAGCCACTGAGGCGGGAACACAGGCTACCGAAGAAGAAATCGAGGCTGAATTCCAGAACATGATTGCTAACTTTAATGACAGTGACAGCCTAAATGCAGCCCTAACAGAAGCGGGCATCACTGAGCAAGAACTCAGAGCTGATATAGAAACTAGCATAATAATAGACAAATACTTATCCAGCCGAGTCGACACCGAATCCTTGACCGTAACTGACGAGGAAGTATCTGCCTACTATGAAACAGCGAGTCAAGAAGCCGGTTCTACTGAAATACCTCCTTTGGAGGAAGTGGCCGACTTAATCAGAAACCAGCTATTGGCGGAAAAACAGCAACAAGCTCTAGCTGTAGAACTAGAAAGATTAAGAGCGAGCGCCAACATAGAAATTTTAATCTAAGAATGAAAGTCAAAAAAAGCCCCCATGGGGGCTTTTTAACTGGGGTTGAAATTTCTACCAAGCTATGCTATAGTTACAAGTAACCTTCGCAGGTTATTTAGGCGACCTTCAGCTACACTGTATCTAGAGATGAGCGGTCGCCCCATTTAAATCTTCATGTTAACTAAAAATCAGAAGCAAAGGGCTCTGACTGGTACTCGTCGTCATGATGCTGATACCGGCTCGCCAGAAGCTCAAGTTGGTATTCTTACCAAGCAGATCAGTACTCTCGCTGCTCACTTACGAAAAAACACCAAAGACTTTCACTCTCGACGCGGACTCTTGCAGATGGTCGCCGACCGTCGCAAACACCTACGTTACTTGGAGAGAAAGGACGGCAAAGTCTACGAAACACTTATTAAGAAACTCGGACTTAAGCGCTAAACGTTCACAGACAACAT
>JBBDVD010000009.1:0-1792 GCA_040903565.1 Minisyncoccota bacterium | reverse complement strand
TCGCTTGTATCACTGAAAGAGTCTCTCTCTCGCTTTCCTCAACTACTCGGCCATGGTGGTCTAAGATGAACGCCGGCGCCATATTGCCGGATTGAATATACCATCGGCCGTTTTCTACCGCTCGCACTTTGGCGATATTTTGCAACTGCTTATAAACTGGGAGTGAACCATGAAACCAACTGAGCGACGATATATTCACCAACACATTCGCCCCGTTTTTTACTTGCTTTCGGTACAGTGTCGGGCTCAACACCTCGTCGCAGAAGCGGACAGCTACTGAAGTATCGGATATGGTAGGGTTTATGTTGTTAACTCCCGGTTGGTATCCTCGTAATGATTGTACCTTGTTCAACAATTCCCCTTGACCAAGTAGTCGCATCGGCCATACATATATGTACGGTAGGTATTCTCCAAATGGCAATAAAAACTGTTTGCCACCCGTGCTTGTTTTGGCGGCAGAAAAAAAGGTGGCCACTGAACGCAGTGAGTCGTCCGCGACATGAACATCTTGCGAGTCGATAGCTAATAGATTGTCGCTTCCAAGCCCGCGTAGAATTGCTGACGTTTGATCCTCGCCATAACTTTTGCCTTGCAAAAAGGCGGAGGTTTCCGGAAACACTAGTAGATCAATATTTTGCAGTTGAGATATTAATGCGCCGAGTTCATCGTAACGCTGATCCCAATATTCATCACCCTTATCAAGTGAAGGTGGAACGTAGCGACTAATAACCGCGACTTTTAATGCGTCATTAGACGGCTCTTCACCCGCGGCGCGAGAAAGAAAGATAGAGTAAACGGGATCTAGAATTAATATAAAGCCGATAAATAATGCCACAGCAAGGCCGCGTAGCTCCTTCTGCCTGTCGGTTAAGGACTCCCACCACTTAGCCACAAGTACGCCAATGCTTACTAGCAGAAAAGTGAGTGCATATACTCCACCCAATGAGGCTACTTGCAAAAGGGCTAAGTTTTCGGCCAATAAATAGCCCACAAAACCAAGGGTAAAATGACCGCCAAATAGTGTCCCCTCCCCTATGGTTATTAAGGAAAAAATCCACGCTGATAAATTTTCAGAAGCAACCCATAGGAACGGAATGATCACCAAGGAGTACCAATATTTCGCCCCGACTGTGTGAATTAGCCAACCTAAAATGCCGTAGCTAATAGCCATGGCCGCGGATACTAGCGTCCAAGCGCTAACTATGATGAGCCATTGGAACACAGGATTTTCGATGCCAATCCAAGCGATAGGAAAGAGACTGGCAGCGATATTGGCGAATACTAATAAATAGAATATAAACCCCGTTGACCAGCCTTGCCAAAAGGCGGAGGTTTTAGAAGTTGACTTGATACTAACTAGGACAAACAGCCCTACCCCGAAAAAAGCGGCCGGGTATAGAGGTGGAAGTACGAAGCCAACTCCGAGGAGAATGGCGGCGGACAGCGCAGCTAGGCGCAGCCTCGCTGCGCTGTCTTCAAAAACAAAACCAATCCCCCACTTCTCTATCATTTGCATATTATACTCGGTCTCGAAAAATCAGTATAATGGAGACAGGTCTTTCCTCCTCCAAACCTATGAATAAAACAGTCGCGCCAACAGAAAATATCGAAACATTAAAGACTGCCACTTTTCATGTCCTTCCGCATGTCTCCCACTTCTTAACTTCAATCTTGGCCAATAACTATTCGCGTAGGACTCACGACGCCTATAAGCGCGACCTTTTAACCTTCGATAAATTTATGACGGCTGAAATGTCCCACTTAAGCTTTTCCGAAATAGACAAACACACCA
>JBBDVD010000008.1:0-10950 GCA_040903565.1 Minisyncoccota bacterium | reverse complement strand
GAGAGGATTTGACGAGAGATGAACTTTGGCGATTTATTGGATTTTCTCACTTAGAACAAATTGGTATGGCTTTGGATGATATTCCTATTTTTGGCGCCCACCCTAATTCTTTGATATTGGACTCCTGTGGTGGAGTCGATGAAGGTTTAGGCTATCGTTATCACTTGAGTCCCAATAGGGAGATTTTGCCGGGTTGTTACGGTTTAGAGTAGGCGTGATGTGAAAAGCCGCGGGCCTTCGGCCCGCGCTTTTACTTTCTTATCCCCTGTTATAATTAATCTATATGCAAAAAGACAGTATCTTTCCCGAAGGTTTTTATTGGGGTGAGACGAGGTGGGGCCTCGTCGCAAGACCGGACTGGAGCGAAGCGAAAGGAGGTGGGGTCGCGCAAATTTTCTTTAGAAAATTATGCGTGACCGGCTACGGCAAATAATATGAAAACATTTCCAGAAAATTTTTATTGGGGTGCAGCTACAGCTTCATATCAGGTGGAAGGTGGAATTGAAAATGTTGATTGGGCTAAGGCAGCTCGCGAAGGAAAGGTGCCAGTTTGTGGGCTAGCGTGCGACCACTACAATCGTTTTGAAGAAGATTTTGATATTGCTAAGGAGCTAGGACATAACGCACATCGTCTTTCAGTGGAGTGGGCGCGAATCGAGCCGGAGGAAGGGAAGTTTAATGAAGAGGAAATAGAGCATTACAGGCAGGTATTGAGAGCTTTGCGTGAAAGGGGTATGAAGCCATTTATTACCCTGTGGCACTTCACTTCGCCGCAATGGTTTGTTGATAAGGGTGGTTTTGAACATAAAGACGCCCCGCAAATATTCGCGCGGTACTGTGTTTATGTTGTAGAAAAACTTGGTGATTTGTGTGACAGCTATTCGACCATAAACGAAGCTTTACCATACACTTCAAATGGCTGGCGGCGTGGCACTTGGCCACCATTTAAAAAGTGGCCGGGGATAGATCGAGTAGGTGTGCCTACTTACAGCAATTTTCATAAAATGAAGGAAGAAATAAGCATGGGAAATATTTTTAAATATTTCTACGTGCTTCGTAATTTGGCCAAAGCCCACAATCAAGCTTATGACGCAATTAAATCAGTGAGGACAGCGGCCAACGTTGGTATTGTCCATCATGTATTACTATTTCATTCCAACGACAATTTATTTAATAAACTGAGGGCTAAGTTCATGAACTGGCACTGGACGCACCAGCATTTGAGTCGTGTATATAAAAAATGTGACAGTATTGGACTAAATTATTATCTACACAGAAAATTCGGAGAAACATCTGTATACCAGAAGACCGATATGGATTGGGATGTGTATCCAGAAGGTATATATGCAGCTTTAAAAATGCTTTGGCGGTACAAAAAGCCAATCTACGTGACCGAGGCTGGTGTAGCTGATCATGATGACGATATTCGAGCTGACTATATCAAGAAACAGGTAGAAGCAGTCGGTCGCGCCCTTAGTGAAGGAGTAGACGTGCGTGGACATATGTATTGGTCACTTCTGGATAACTACGAGTGGGCTCTAGGTTTTGAAAAACGCTTTGGCCTGGTAGAGATAGACTACTCTACTCTGGAAAGAAAAATCCGTCCTTCAGCTTATACATATAAAAAGATAATCGAGCGGAATGGTGTAGTATAATTTAGGTTATAAAGGATAGTTTATAGGGAATAGTAGAGCTACGCTCCAGGTGAAATCGCTTTGCGATTTCACCACTATAACCTAACACCTAATCCCTAAACCCTATCTTCATGTCTTGGATATTTTTAGCCGCGGGAGCTCAGTTAATCAATGCTGTCGTCGCTATGGTCGACAAATATTTGGTGACTGACGAAAAGCGAATACCCCGACCTTTCGTCTATGCTTTCTATACTTCCCTGGTCACGGCCTTCTGGTTGGTTATATATCCCTTAGGGTATATTCCGGGTTTGTCGGGTTTGGGAATTCCAAGTTTTTCTAATATCAAGATGCCCACCCTGGAAGTGATGGCTTTAGCCTTCTTCTCGGCCTACACATTCTTCATAGCTATCGTGTCACTCTACGGTACCCTCAAGCGCGCTGACACCTCAGACGTGATGCCTGTGGTCGGAGCTGTATCAGCCATCGTCACCTTTGGACTTTCGTATTTATTCTTAAGCGCGCAACATTCCCCTAACTTCATCTGGGGAGTTTTGCTACTGGCAACCGGCACTTTCATGGTGTCGCATTTACGTTTTAACACCAATATTGCGCTAGCTGCCTTTCACAGCGGTTTGTTTTTTGCTCTGCACTACATCTCTATGAAGGGGATGTTTATCGCCACCAACTTCGACGATGCTTTCTTTTGGTCACGCATTGCGCTTGTTTTGTTTGCTTTGTCTTGGCTTCTGGTTCCTAACTACCTCGAGCTCATTAAGAGTCAAAACAAGGTGACCAGCAAAAACACCGGCCTCCTGATTTTTGGTACCAAGCTATTGGCCGGGGTTGCTGCCTTTATGATCCTAAAGGCGACTGACCTGGGAGATGTGGCTGTTGTCCAAGCACTTGATGGCTTGAAGTTCGTCTTCATATTGCTCATTGGCGTCTTGGTCGGGCGCTGGCTCCCTGCGTCTGCAGGAGAAAGCGATCGGAGCTTACTCACGCTGGCGCGGAAGTTTATCTACGTTACCGTCATATGCGTAGGGTTTATACTTTTGTTTAGGTAATGAAAAAAATACTAATCATAATATCGGTAGCTGTAGGACTGTTGGCACTGGCTTCTTTTTGGCTGTCAGCCAAGCCTGTGCCCGAGAAGATTACCTACGGGATGTCTTTCAACACTATGTATGCCGGGGAATTGGGGCTTGATTGGCGTGAGACTTATGATGCTATTTTGGATGACTTGGGGGTTAAACATCTTCGCTTGGCGGCCCATTGGCCGATGGTAGAGCCTAGTCCTGGGATTTATAACTTCGAAGAACTCGATTATCAGATTGATAGGGCCGAAGAGGTGGGGGGAGATGTGATCTTGGCAGTTGGACGGCGCTTGCCACGCTGGCCGGAGTGTCATTTACCAGAATGGTCTAAAACCTTGACTTGGGAAGAACAAAAAGAAGAGTTGCGGAAATATATCGAGGTGGTGGTAAACCGCTATAAAGACAGGTCCAACATTATTCATTGGCAAGTGGAAAATGAGCCTTATCTTTCGGCTTTCGCTTTTGAACACTGCGGAGAGTTGGACGAAGATTTCTTGATTGAAGAGATAGAACTGGTTCGTTCGCTAGACCCCACTCGACCGATACTGGTGACTGACAGCGGCAACCTTGGTACTTGGGTGGGAGCCTACAAGCACGGTGACGCTTTTGGCACTAGCGTGTATGTTTATTTTTGGAATCCTGAATTGGGACAGTTCAAGAGCCTATTGCCGCCGTGGTGGTATCGACTTAAAGAAGGCTTGTTAGCTTTGATGTATGGAGAAAAACCAACTTATTTAATAGAGTTAGCGGCCGAGCCGTGGCTTTTGGAGCCGGTTGTTAATGTCGACTTGGAAACCCAGTACTCTAGAATGAATCCAGATAAGTTAAACGAAGTCATTGATTACGCTGAAAAAACCAGGTACGATAAACAATATCTATGGGGAGCCGAGTGGTGGTACTGGCTTTTAAAACAGGGTGAAGGAGAAACTTGGGAAAGAGGGAAAGAATTATTTAAAGTCAAAAATTAAATCTCAAAATGCAAAATTACAATTTAAAATATAAAATTATGGTCGGCGGCTTCGCCGCCGCCCTGGTCACACTTACAACGCTTCTTCCAGCGACTGTTTTGGCTGAGACAGTCGTCCGGACAGGCGATTCGGTGTCTATCGGAGTTAATCAGATAGTAGAAAACAATCTCTATGCCGCGGCCGGCAACGTCTCTCTTTCCGGAGAGGTAAAAGAAGACATGTATGTCTTAGCGGGCTCAGTGACTATAAACGGCCCTATAGGCGCCGACCTAACCGCTATCGGTGGCACGGTTCAAACTCACGCTAGTATCGGAGATGACTTCCGAGCCGTGGGAGGAGATGTTGTCATCGCCAGTGATGTGGGTGGTGACGTGTTTGTTTTTGCCGGACACCTAAGAATATTATCTTCAGCCAATATTGCGGGCAATGTCTATTTCTATGGCGGTGAGGCGGAGATAGACGGCGTTGTCGAAGGAGATATTATGGGAAGGGCCGATCTCTTCTTTATAAATAACTCAGTCGGAGGAACGGACTTTTCCGCCCGCCGCGTGGTCTTGGGAGACCAGGCCAACATAAAAGGAGATTTACGTTACAAAAGTGTATATGATCTCGAGAGGTCTGCCAATGCTACCGTGTCGGGAAGCGTCTTGGCTTCGGTAGAAGAAGTCGATGAGCGGAGCTCCGTAGTGCCACTAATAATGTTCCTGATGGCTTGGTTGTTTGCCTCTTTGTCAGTGATGTTATTCTTCCGTTCCGGTCTGGAAAAATTGCTGACTGGCCTTAAAAATAATCCTGCTAGAGCAACCCTGCTAGGTTTGGCGAGTATTGTAGTAGCACCGGTATTATCCATAATATTGATGGTGACTGTGCTGGGATCATGGATTGGTGTTGGTCTCCTGCTCTTGATCCTAATGCTCTCTCTAATATCCTTGGTGATGTTGCCGCTCGTTTTAGGGGGCTATCTTTTGAGCTTCTACCGCAAGCAGAATCGGATAGATATCTGGGCAGCTCTTCTGGGAATGTTAGTCGTGTTGGTATTAATAAATATTCCTTTTGTTGGAGGCTTAGCGATTTTCCTTGCCCTCATCTTGACGATAGGAGCAGTTACTCACGCAGTTTACAAAGCAGTCAGAACTTACAAGTAAGTTCGGTTGACTCGCTACTGGTTTCAGATTTGCTACAATATAAGATATGAATCCCGTTAGAAATAGCGGACGCGTCACTAGCTTTAGAGTTAGTACGGGTCGAAATTTTAATTATCTTTTAATCCTAGGCACGGTTGCTTTTGCGTCCGCGTCCTATTTCTAACGGGATGAAGAATCCGATAGCTGTTTTTGATATCGACGGCACGGTCTTTCGCTCCAGTCTGCTGATCGAATTAGTTGAACGTCTACTAGAGGCAGGTATTTTCCCTCTTCATGTGCGGGAAGAATTTAGCGAGTTGGAGCGTAGCTGGCGAGACAGAGAAGGTTCCTACGAGGATTACATACAGGCAGTGGTTAAGGTTTTTCGTAAAAACGTAAAGGGCGTTTTCTATGGCGACTTCGCTGATATCGGTCGGGAGGTGGTGGCAGAACAAAGTAAGCGAGTCTATCGCTACACTCGGGATTTAATTTTGGAATTAAAAAGTGAAGGTTATTATCTGGTAGCCATATCGCAATCGCCGAAAACCATCTTAGATGAATTTTGTCGACAGTATGGTTTTGATAAAGTTTATGGACGAATATACGAAACCGGCCCACAAGATCGCTTCACTGGAGAGGTAATAGATGAACACCTGATATCCAATAAAGCTAACATAGTTTCTCGGGTGATAGACAGGGAGAATTTGTCCAGAGAAGGATCGGTCGGGGTGGGAGATACGGAAGGGGATATACCCCTTCTGGAAAGTGTGGAAGTGCCGATTTGTTTTAATCCCAATCAAACTTTACTCGACCACGCCAAGCGCGCAGGTTGGAGAGTGGTAGTGGAAAGGAAAGATGTAATTTATGAAATATAACTAAACTGCTATACTGACTATAAATCAGATTTAGCTTACTTCTTATGACTCACAAAAAACTTTACCGCAGCAATAACAAATTGGTGGCTGGCGTTTGCGCCGGGTTGGCAGAGTACTTTGATCATGATCCGACCTTGTGGCGTTTGGGATTCGTATTATTCTTGGTGTTGACCGGACTGATGCCGGGGTTACTTTTATACATCCTTGCTTGGGTAATCATCCCTCAAGCGCCTGAAAGAATAATTACAGATTAGTTGAGTATGGAAATAGAAAAGAATGAACTCAACGCTGCCAGCATAGCCGTTACAAAGCTGTCGAGACGCTCTAGTATCGTTAGAATCTTGACGGGTAACGATATCATCTTCTGGGGAGCTGATGCCTTTATCTCGGTAGCTATCGCGCTCTTCGTCGTCACTTTCATAGAAGGAGCTACAATCCTCAACGTCGGTATCGCTCTGATGATCCATCGCGTAGTTAATGCTATAGCCTCGGTCCCGGTCGGCCGCTTTTTTGATAAACACAAAGGTTATCTTGATGAAATATTAGGTTTAACTCTGGCCTGTTTTGCTTCGGGATTTTTCTACATGTTACTCAGTTTTTCTACGCAAATATGGCAGCTCTATTTGGTGATGCTTTTCCTTGGTATCTGTTCGGCTATCAACCTTTCGTCTTGGCGAATCATTTTCTATAGCCATATCAATCAAGAGCAAATAGGGCAAACATTAGGTGTCTATCAAATGCTCTACTCACTTGGAATCGGACTATTTTTGGCTATCGGAGGATTCACTGGAGAGCGATATGGATTTGACCGAGTTTTACTTATTGGTGGTCTATTAATGATGCTAGGTAGTACTCTACCTATTTTGATCCGACATTATTTCGTCGAAGACAATAAGGGATAATAAGAAAGCGGCGCCCAGTGGGCGCCGCTTTCTTTAAAGCACTATATACCGATTAGTACGGGTATCACCATTGGCGTCTTGTTGGTCTTCTGCATCAAGAATCCACTCACGGTGTTGGTCAGCTCGTCTTTGACATAATCTAAGTCGATAGGGTTCATGTGCTCAGTTTGCTTTTCTACAGTCCGTTTAATCAGTGTACGAGCCTCTGAAAGCAACTGCTGATTTTCTCGCAAGTAGACAAACCCTCGAGAAATGATATCTGGAGATTTGCGGAGCTTACCAGTTTTGGTGTTAACGGTAGCGATAATGACGAACATGCCATCCTCTGAGAGGGTCTGGCGGTCGCGTAGCACCACTTCTTGTCTGGTACCGACGGTGAAGCCGTCAACCATGACTGGTTCGGTGGGGGCTTTCTCTTTATGAACTATCACCTTCTCACCATTTTTAATATCTATCAACATGCCGTTGTCAGGCACAATAACATTCTCTCGCGGGAAGCCGTTTTCAACCGCGGCGTATAAATGACTCTTTAAGTGATAGTGGTGTCCGTGTACCGGAATCAAGAATTTAGGCTTGACTGTGTGGTGTACCCAAACCAATTCGCCGGCGTTACCATGACCGGAAGAGTGGACGGCGGTGGTACGGTAGTTAACCACCTTTACGTTTTTTCGATAGATGTTGTCTTTCAAGAGCTGAACAGCGATTTCGTTGCCAGGAATAACTGAGGAAGAAAGTACGATGGTATCGCGTTCGGTCAGAGTAATATTTTTGTGCTTGTCGGTAGCGATGCGCATCAAGGCGGCAAATTGTTCCCCTTGAGCTCCGGTCGAAAGAATAACAATTTTATCTGATGGGTAATCTCCCATGTCACCGGCATTGATAAATATCTTATCCTCTACCTCTATCAACTTGGCCATACGAGCAATGTCGATATTGGTCTTGATACTGCGTCCTTCCAAGACTATCTTCTTACCATACTTCTCGCACGATTTAATGATGGCAGTTAGGCGCTCAAATTGTGAAGCAAAAGTACCAATGATAAGGCGTCCGTTGGAATTTTTAATTATCTTATCGAGTGTTTCCAGTACGATGCTCTCTGAGGCGGAAAAGCCTTCCCGGTCGGCGTTGGTGGAGTCACAAATAAGGAGGAGGTTATTATTCTGTCCAACCTTTTCCCAATCAGCTTTTTCGTCCGCCGCAACTTCACCGTTTTCTTGAGTCAGGCGAATGTCGCCGGTGATCACTATGTCCCCGTGCTTGGTTTCGACTGAGATACCCATAGCGTCGGGGATGGAGTGAGTGACCGGGAAAGTCTTCATTTTTATTTTTCCGACAGTGAAAGAATCGCCTTCTTTAACAACATGGAGGTCAAGAGGATCGAGGTGGGGAAATTCTTCTTGCCTCTTTTGGATCATCAGTGAAGTTAGATATTGAGTGTAGATAGGCGGGTTGCCGATGCGTTCCATCACGAAAGGAATACCACCAATGTGGTCGAGGTGGCCGTGGGTCACTACGACCGCGCGGATCTTATCCTTTCGTTCCTCTAGGTACTGGGTATTGGGCAGGATGTAGTTCACTCCCGGAGCGTTGGAAGCTTCCGATACGAATTGAAATCCGATATCAAAAATTATCAAGTCGTCCTTAGTTTCAATTGCTGTCATATTGCGGCCAATTTCCTCGCAACCACCAAGCGGAATGATACGTACTGTATCTTCATCGGTAATTTCCGGGAGCTTAGGTGAACGTGTGTCAGAGACCGTTAGACGATGCTGAAGAGCCGGAGCCTTGTTGGAGCGGCGCTTGTTTTGGAAGCGGCCACGAGAGCGGGCCGGCTTCTTGCCCTCGCCTGCAGACGAAGAAGCTGTCGAAGTTCGTCCTCCGGTGCTACTGTTGCGACCAGTCTGACTGGTTTCGGAACGTCTGGCGGTGTAGCCACTTGTTCTTGATCCCCGAAAAGAGGACTGACCACCGCGACGGTTTGGGCGGGGGGAACCGCCAGTTGGTGTAATTTTATTTTCCATAATTATTTAATTTAAGCTGGTTAATTTATTGATTCTTAAAAAATGGCCAAACTCCGCTTTCATTCATATGCCAATTGGTAATGTTGCTAAATCTTTCACTTGGTTTTTGAATGCGATTCATCTCTGCTGCGCTAATGTTGGAGCGAACGACGTACTCAAATGATGGGGCAAAAATGAATATGGCCGGCTTGTCTTTGTCTATCTCCGCCACGAACTGCTCCATTAATCGGTGCTTATCTTCTGTAGAAGTCGAGAGCCTAAGGTCTCCGACCAAACGGTCCACCGTGATGTTGGCGTATAGCGAAACATTAAGTCCGGGATCTTCTCGACTTCCGGAGTGCCAGAAGGGGTAGAAATCTAAGGAACGACCTAAGTCGATTCCGAACAGTAAGGCTTGGTAATCGCGAGGTCGGATGACTGTCTGAACCAAGTCGCTTTGCTCATAGAATTCAAAAGTCGGTTCAATTCCAAGTTCTTGCCAAGACGAAGTTAGGTTAGAGGCAATCTTTTCAAACAAAGAGTCGTTGGCCGAACGGATAGTGAATAAGAATGGTGTATCTACTCCGTCGATGGTTTTTATCCATCGACCGTTGGTACTTTGAGTCCAGCCGTTGCTTTCCAGTATTTCGCGGGCCGCGACTAAGCGTTCCTCTTTGCTTCGTCGAACAGTGGTGGCTTCTTCAGTTTCTAACCATTCGGGAGGAATGGGTGAGTAAGCGGGTCGTCCGTAGCCGTTGACGACTTCAGCGACTATCTCGTCTCTATCTATCAACACTTCTAGGGCCGCTCGGGCTGAAGGATCCCGTAATGCCGGATTCTTGTTTTGATTGAAGAAGACAGAAAAGACGCGCGGCAAAGGTTCTGAGATAAATGTAAATGGTCCGTCTTTTAACGAAGACAATGAACGATCGCTAAGATAGGAGGTGCTGTTTATTTCGCCTTTTTGCAGAGCGGTGATTATAGCCTCCTCGTTTTGATAGAATCGTATGATGATTCGCTCTATATTGGTTGATTCTTTTTGGTCTGATACTCCTCGTAGTTCATATTCTGAAATTAGTCCGGCAGAGTTTCTGGCGACTCTCTCAACTTGGTAGGGGCCGCTACCGATGGGTTCTATATTACGTTGACTAAAAGGCAGCTCTTCTTCGGATAAGGTGCTCCAGATATGTTTCGGCAAGATACCGATGGTAAGATTTTCCACAAAAGGCGAATATGGAGTATCGAGGACCAAGTTTAGTTCGTAGGTATCTATAAGTTCGACTACCACTCCGTTCCAGTTTCCATAAAGCGGCGACTTAACAGACGGCTTCTGGATTAGTCCGATCGTAAAAGCCACATCTTCAGCTTTGACTCTGGTGCCATCGTGGAAATAACGATCTTGTTTGAGTAGGACGTTGTAGACACGACCATCGTCAGAGACGGTTATTGATTCGGCTAAGTCATTCACCAAAGTGCCGTCCGGAGACAGGCGAAGCAGGCCACTATAGGTTAGAGCTGTTAGATCATTGTCAGCTCTGGTGATTGCCAGTACCGGATTGATAAAACGCGGACTGCCAATAGCTCCTTCTATTAACACCCCTCCGGCAACCGGAACGTTTATCAGATACGATTTACTCAGTGTATATACGTTCCAAACGGCGGCCACCAAAAAAACTGCCAACAAAGCGGCGTATATTAGTCGGTCGATTGGACGGAGAGAATCCAGGTAGCCAAAAATTTTGTCAAACACAGAAAAGCCGAATGATCTCGGAGGTAATAAACGCATGTATATTTAATAGTGGTTATGGCACCCTATTCAATTAGCCATTTCATATCGCGGCCAAAATTTCGGCTGCAAAACTTTGTCTCACGCTTACCATATATCTATATGGCTCGCATTCCGACTCGTTTTTCGCTCGAAATTTTGGTCGCGATTAATGGGAAAGTTCTAATAGAAGAGGGTGCTGAAAGGAGTTCGTAATCGGTCGCGCCTAGGCGATGATGTTCAAGATAGCAGAGAGTATAAATAGCACGGCCAACACAATGGTTAGACGGAAAAGAAAAAGCTCACTGCCGCGGCGCTTGTGAAAAGAGGCGCTGAAGTTATCACCTCCGAAGGCACCACCCAGGCTCGATCCGCGTTGCTGTAGAAGAATAGCTGCCACTAGCAGGACGGAGAGGATTATCTGAATGTAGGGTAGTATCGGAAGTATGACCGATCGGACGAATTCCATATCAAGAAGATAATATCATGCCGACTTGAATTAGCCAAGTGGTAAACGTATAATCGGAGGGCTCCGGGATTTAGGATGGTTGTCGAAGTCTCCGCAAAGCTTTTTGGCCTTACATGTCA
>JBBDVD010000007.1:0-1819 GCA_040903565.1 Minisyncoccota bacterium | reverse complement strand
ATTATGGCTGATTCGCTTTCTATTCTGTTCGGAAGTACGGCAAGAGTTAAGTTACTCCGATTTTTCCTATTTAACCCGTCCAAAGAGTTTACTTTCGATGAAATAAGTCGCCGAGCGAAGCTGGTTCGTCGTACAGCCCGAACCGAGATGAACGCGCTGGAGCGCGCCGGTATTATCAAGAGTAAGCAGATTTACCAGACTGTACCCGGGCATTCCAAGCGCGTGCGGGTTTATGCCTATACTTTAAATAAAGAATTCGGCGAGTTGCAAGCGCTTCAGACTTTCCTTTTTGAAACTGCGCCAATTGACGGCAAGACACTGCTAAGACATTTGCGCAAAGCCGGAGTATTAGACTTCGTTTGTATTGCAGGAGTTTTTATCAGAGAGTTTGAACAACGACTCGACGTCATGATTGCGATGAAGAAGTTGTCTGAGACCAAGGTGGAGACCGCCATCCGCTCTCTGGAGGCTGAGCTGGGTATTGAAATCCGCTACGCGGCCTTTACCTCTGAAGACTTACGTTACCGGGTTGGTCTTTATGATAAGCTCACTCGCGACGTATTTGATTATCGACATGTTATTTTGGTAGATAAAATAGGGATAGGCGACGAAATCAAGTATCACCAATAGATTTGGTAATTAAATCCCCAATTCCGCAGTCCTGCTGTTTAGAAGAAGTTTTTTCGTGTTAGTATAAATTTAGGGGATTACTAGATATAATCTAACTAATTAAAATATGGGACTAGACCTAATAGATCAAATCACACTTTCGTTTATGAATTTGTGGGCGGATGTTATGAGTTTTCTGCCGGCTTTGGTGGTGGCGTTAATTGTTATCCTTGTAGGATGGGTATTGGGAAGCTTCGTGAAAACTTTAATTGTAAGTATTTTCAGAACACTCAATGTTAACAAGCTTCTAGAGTCAGCCGGAGCAGACGACCTGGTGCGTCGTACCGGATATCCTTTAAAGGCAGGTGAGTTTGTGGGGAGCTTGGTGAAATGGTTCGTTATATTGGTGTTTTTTGTTGCCGCGCTTGAGATACTGCGTCTAGAGCAAGTGACTGTCTTCCTGCGTGAGGTTGTGCTTGGCTACTTACCAAACGTTATTGTCGCGGTGCTTATTCTGCTGATTGCGTCGATAGTGGCTCAGGTAATTAGTTCTAGCGTGGTAGCTACCGCAAGAGCAGCCGGCTTTAGATCAGCCAATTTGTTGGGCGGGGTAGCTCGCTATGCAGTTATCGTCTTTGCCGCTCTGGCTGCTCTTAACCAACTTCAGATTGCTCCAGAATTGGTACAAACACTATTTATGGGCATCGTCTTTGCCGCATCCTTGGCCTTTGGACTAGCTTTTGGACTTGGTGGCAGGGAGGCCGCTTCTAGATATATTGAAGAAATTAGCCGAAAATAGGAAGGTCTGGACGATTGTTTGAAAGCCGGCGGGGGAATACCTCGCCGGCTTTCTTTTCATACCCAACTGGGTGTTGACTTTATTTCTCAATAGTATACTATGTCGGACATTATCTATGGTAAGTATCCTAATTAAATCGTAGCGGCATTATTAATCGCGCTTTGCGATTTGTGCCGCGGAAACGCGGTTTTTTTAGGCTCAAAATTACCAGGAGATAATGTGTTTCTCGACAGACATCTTGATGACCTAGGTAGCTCGAAAGTTTTCTTTCCTGCTACTTAGCGAGAGATGGTTATGTGACAGTGGTCACATGACTACATATCTTCAGAGTCAGGTTGATAAGACCTGACTCGAAAAGTCCTGCTGAATTCGACACTCGGCAGGCACGAGCGAATTTGGCTTTTGCAAATT
>JBBDVD010000006.1:7923-11239 GCA_040903565.1 Minisyncoccota bacterium | reverse complement strand
GGGAGCTTCGCTCCCGGCGCCATTTGCATTATTGGACCTCTTTTCTGCTAGCGTACTTCGTAGGTAATATTTACCACGCTCTTTGTAGCACTCTCTCCTGTCGGAAGATTAGGCGCTACGGCCGCTTCGCTCCGAACAGTCATCTTGGCGTCTCCGCCCATGCCGTACTCGTACGGCATATGACCTTCATCTTCATAGTAACCCATAATACGTACCAAACGCACACCAAGCTCGTCGGCTAATATTTCGGCTTTTTCCTTGGCATCAGCAACGGCAGCTTCGCGAGCCTCACTTTTTAGGGTATCAGTGTCGTCTACAGTGAACGATAGGCTACTAATATTGGAAGCTCCACGCTCTCCCGCACCAGTAATAAGGTCACCTGCCAAATCAAGATCACGCACTTTAACCTCAACTGATTGGGTAACCTCATAACCATCTATTATTGGATTACCGGGAGGACAATAAGATCCAGTCGGACACGCCCTGGCTTCGTATCGATATCGCGGATTCAGATAGTAGTTAGTGGTTTTAATATCCTTCTCTTCCACACCAGCCTCTTCTAGGTAGGCAAGGATGGCATTGGTGCGTTCAGCTGAATCACTCTGAGCAGTAGCTGCATCCGATCCTTCAGCCATAACTGAGAAGGAGAAGGTGCCAATGTCTGGGCGAGCCATAACTTCTCCTTCACCACGAACGTTAATGGATGTCATTCCATATTGGCCATACTTAGCCTCACGCAAGGTAAGCTTGGTGTAGGCAGCGAGCGACAGCAGTATACCCACCATGATCAGTACAATCAGAGCTTTCACGTACCAGAGAGATAATAGAGGTTGGCTATTCATTTGAATATAATTAGTTATTAACTAGTACATTATACATCTGTCGCCACGGAGAGAACAACTTGTGGGTAAATGATGCTTCGCAGGCATTCTGGAAAGCTTGTTTGTCGGCTTCCGCCAAAGCCGGCGGTCGCGGCTGGTCTTTCATTAAGTAATACATGACGGCGGTAGGGTCGTCAGCATGCCCAATCGCCAGAGCGTGGCCCATCTCATGAGCCAGAACCAACGCAAGATCCTCCTCGCTAGTGAAGGTATAGATATTTATTTCTTTTGTACGATAGTCCCCTTGAGTGTATTCGTGTCCATGAGCAAAGGAGTGGTTGAAATCTTGCACTAACTCATTGTACTCCCCTATCAACTCGTTACCTTTTTCTCCAATAGCATTTATTTGTCGATGTAAATCTTCCAACTGTTCAAACATTATCTCCAGTTCTCTTCTCTGATTATCGAGCTCTACGCGACGATTCTGGAGTTCTTCGTATACCTCCGGAGACGCCCCGCCGGCGTTATTGTGTCTTTCTACCTCGGCATTGTACTCGGCCAGACTGGCGTTGTAGGCAGAGGATTCAATCTTATATTCTTCGTCGAGTTCGGCATACTCAGCCACCAAACGCTTATGCAACTCGGTTAAAACTTCATTGGCGTCACCCCGAACGTTTAGATTGCTCTCGGCTGACAAAGCTGCCTCGGCTCGTCTTTGCCTTTCGTCGTAAATGAAATTAACTTTAAAAGGTCCTTCAGAGTCATAGACCAAAATATCTTCGCGTCCAATTGTGTCTTCCCAAACATCCTCAGCTTTAGCAAGAGCCTCAATTGCTTGCTCGCGGTTAATACCAAAACGCTCGTCTAACTCACCGATGGAATAAATTATCGGCAAACGACAAACAGCCGCGTAGGGATTGAGCCAGTAGGTCCCGAGAGATACCACAACAAAACCAATTATGATCATTAACAAGTAACGCATAGGTTGCCCACAATTATAGCAAACAGGGCGAGCCTTCGGCTCGCCCTGTTCTTAGACCTGTTTCTAAGCTACAAACCTAGCACCCAAACTCCCCTTCGCCACAAGGTTCTACTTCGCCAGACAGAGTCGGTTCCCCCGGCTCATTTCCGACAGTGATAAAATCTTCCGCTATGTTTCCGTCTTCCCCATTCCACATCGTCCAATAGTATTTCCACTCGTACCAGCCGATGTTTAGGTGTTTTATGTACACGCCATGGTCGGCTAACATATTTCCTGCCTTACGAGTAGCCATACAAGCCGCGCTATAACAGTAAGCGACTATATCTTTACCTGGATTATCGACCACTACTTGTCTAAAAGCTTCGACGATGCGCCCCTCACTATTTTGACCAGTCGCGTCACTCGGTAGATACTGCGGAATATTGATAGCCCCGGTAACGTGACCAGCTTCATATTCCGCCGGACTGCGCATATCTACCACCACGTGTTTATTATGCTCCCCTTTTAGTAAAGCGGTCTTTATTTCATAAGGACTAACGGAGACCAGATTTTCTATTTTGTAATACTCGGCCATCATCCTTTCTTCACTATCTCCGTCTAGAAATTTTCCTCCCGCGTAAAAAATAATTGCGCCTGCTACTACTCCCACACCTAGTGCCAACAAAACTGATTTATCTTTAAACATATGCATAATCAGGCAATCTTAACACCCGCATTACTAGGCGCTAAATCATAAACTTCTTCAGCCGACATCAGCAATACCCCGCGAAGGGTGCGGTCGGTGTGCTTTCCTTTGAGCCACTTTGTATAACGATCGAAATGTTCCCCAGACGTCTCGTAGGAAATATGTCCCTTAATCTGCACGCCGACAAAGCCTTTCCAAAAAGCCATTGCCGCCCGGCTGTCATGAGACAAATTTTTTACGGTTTTGTCCATAAAGCAATCGCAGACAATGATATCGTCTCCATCCACAATCACCATTGATAACGGTATAACATTTGGTCCGTCCTCGCCGATAGTGGCCAGCACTTTATTATCGGCGCCTTCAATAACTGCAATAATACCGCTTGGTAGTTTCATAATTATGATATTATATAGATAACAATCTATATAATAATACATTGATATCCATCTATGCAATCTAAACCACGTGTGGAGAAGTCCTATAAACGGCCAAGTTGGGTAAAAAGCGGTGAAGAAGAACTCTGTCCGGAATGCTTTAAGGCCGTCGGTGACAAGAACCGCTACAAGCTCATCTGCATTTTAGGCAAAGCATCAAAGGGTTTGAATGTCTCTGAACTGACGAAGCAACTTAAGCTAACCCAACCAACCGTCACCCACCATCTCAATATTCTCAAATCAGTCCGTGCCGTTGCACACGAACAGTCTGGCCGCGAACACATCTACAAACTAAATCGCTCTGCCCACTGCTTCGAAGATTGTCACATTCCTTTCAAGTAGTCTTTAAATAACTTCTCTATGCAAACCACTCTCACCCTTTTCTCCTACCTAT
>JBBDVD010000006.1:0-7823 GCA_040903565.1 Minisyncoccota bacterium | reverse complement strand
TAGTCTTTAAATAACTTCTCTATGCAAACCACTCTCACCCTTTTCTCCTACCTATTCTCGCAAGGATTCGGCTTTATCATCCTCACGATTGCGTTGATACTTTTCGTTATTTGGAGCATCAACGACCTATACTCCCGCAAAACCATCATCCTACTCTCGCTCATATTTCTGGGCTGGATTTTCTTCGGCGTAATGCCGCTTGGCAACATAGACATCAAGGCCTACCCTTTCTCCATGACCACCTATGGTCCAAGTGCTGGACCAGTCTTGCCTTTTAGTAACATGATTGCCTTCTTCCGTCAGGTAAATCAGCTCGAACACGTTGACAACATCGCCCGTGATCCAAACGACGTACCGCCACCTATCAACCGAGATGAACCAGCGATAATCGAACTGGAGCTCGTAGCTAAAGAAGTGGTGGCTGAGATGGCTCCTGGCGTCTACTTCAACTACTGGACATTCGGTGGGACAGTGCCTGGTCCTATGCTGCGCGTTCGGGTAGGTGACACGGTACGACTAACCTTAAAAAACGATGAGACCAGCCTCCATCACCACAACATCGACCTTCATGCCGTCACTGGCCCTGGTGGAGGAGCAGCAGTCACCCATGTCGCCCCAGGAGAATCAAAGACCCTCACCTTCAAGGCTCTTAACCCGGGCATTTACGTCTATCACTGTGCCTACCCCAACATGGCCAATCATATGGCCCATGGTATGTACGGACTAATCTTAGTCGAACCGGAAGAAGGACTGCCCGAGGTAGACAAAGAGTTCTACGTCATGCAGGGAGAATTCTATAGCCGGGGCGGTCTCGGCAATAAAGGCATCCAAGTCTTCAACGCGGCTGGCATGCTCGACAGCAAACCGACCTATGTGGTTTTTAACGGAAAGGCCGGCGGCACAGTAGGCAATATGGCGGCTGCCACCGGCGAGACAGTCCGGATGTTTGTTGGTAACGGTGGTGTCAATCTAATTTCTTCCTTTCATTTGGTTGGTGAGATATTCGACCGGGTCTATCCAGAAGGGGCGATCGGTAGTGAAACACACCAAAACGTTCAAACGACACTGATACCCGCTGGCGGGGCCTCGATTGTCGAGTTTGGGCTTGAGATGCCGGGCACCTATGTGCTGGTTGACCATGCTCTGGCCCGGGTTGATCGCGGTGCTTGGGGAACATTGAGTGTAACCGGAGCGGCTAGTAGCACTCTGTACAATGGTGAAGCCACTGGTGACTCCTACGGACATTAATTAAATCCGTTTGAAAAACATATGAAAAACCCTTACATCATTGTTTGTCTAATCGTCATCTTAGCAGCAGGAAGTTACATTATTTATAACCAACTGAAATCAAACGAACAGGCTTCCCTGCTTTCTGGTTATAACATCTCGGTCCATAAGACTCCTACCTGTGGCTGCTGTGGCGAATACGTACAGTACCTCAAGGATCAGGGGGCAAAGGTAACGGTAGTAGAGCATGACAATCTAACCGAAGAACGCAAGGTTCGCCACATCCCGGTCATGTTGGAGAGTTGCCACTTCTCTGAGATCGAAGGATACGTGGTCGAAGGACATGTGCCAGCTGAAGCGATCGTGAAGTTGCTGGAAGAGAGGCTGGAGGTGGCCGGTATCGCTCTCCCGGACATGCCGGCTGGTTCACCGGGAATGAGTGGCACCAAGCTCTCCCCTTTTATCATCCACCAATTCACAGTTGAGGGTGGAGATAATGGTATATACATGACATTGTAATCATATGAGAATATTCGTAACGAGACAGATACCAACTTCCGGTGTTGAAAAGTTAGAAGCAGCGGGACATGAAGTAATTGTTAGTGAAAAAGATGGAGTCCTGACCCACAACGAACTGATGGAACGACTGAAGGCAGCGGACCCAGACGCGGTCTTGTGTCTTTTGACCGATAAGATAGACGGTGAAGTGTTTGATGCGGCACCAAAAGCAAAGATTTTTGCTAACTACGCCGTGGCTTTGACAACATCAATCTCGAAGAGGCCCGCCAGCGACACGTGACAATTACTAATACCCCCGACGCACTAACCGAGACGGTGGCGGAACATACAGTGGCACTAATTCTCTCTCTAGGCCGGCGAGTAGTCGAATCTGACCGCTTTTTGCGTGAAGGGAAATACAAGGGATGGGACCCGATGCTACTGCTCGGTATGGAATTTAAAAATAAAACTCTGGGTATCGTCGGATGCGGACGAATCGGTGGAAGAGTGGCCGAGATTATGCACAAAGGCTTCGGGATGAAGATTGCATACTACGACCGCAACCAGAATGATCCTTTGGAAAGTGAGCTCTCGGCAACCTTCATGCCAGAACTAGACGACTTATTGTCATCATCTGACATAGTAAGTCTCCATCTGCCCGCCACGCCAGAAACACAACATTTACTCAACGAGGAACGTCTGACCAAAATGAAACCAACTGCTCTACTTATCAATACCTCCCGGGGCAGCGTTGTAGATGAGGCCGCCCTAGCGAAAGCACTCAAGACAGACACAATCACCGGTGCTGCCCTGGATGTATTCGAGAACGAACCGGACGTTCACCCTGAGCTTCTGGCGCTCGAGAACGTAATCCTCACTCCACATATCGCCTCCGCTACTTTGGAAGCACGTGAACAAATGAGTATCATCGCCGCCGATAATATTATCGCTGTATTAAATAATCAATCTCCCCCAAACCCGGTAATATGATAAAAGTTGCCTCTGACTTGAGATAACTGACTCCGATTGAGATTGAGAAGTTGAAGAAGTAGTTTGGTTGCTAAGTTGCTAGGTTTCTAAGTAAAAATGGCGGGCCTTCGGTCCGGCTGTTTTCTAAAGCTTGAACAGGTCCGAATGTGTACCAGTACCTGCAAGTAAAACCTCCTCTTTAGTCACGTCATATATCAGAAGCCAGTCTGGCTCAATGTGACATTCAGAAAACCCCAACCAGTCACCGGTTAATTTGTGAGGTTGATAACTTGGAGGTATTTTGCCGTCTTTTCGCAACCCAGCAATTACCAGCTCTAGTTTTGCCAGCTTGTATCCACGTTTTTTAATGCGTTTTGCGTCTCTCCTGAATCTGGAGGTGGAACGCAGACTCCTCATAAGCTTGCAATAAAATCTTCAGTGGTGCCTGTGAATTTTTTTCCTTTACCATCTCTTAACTCTTGCATTGAAGTGTACAAGTCGGTAGTTGGTCGCTTAGCAGACAGGACCAGTTCCTGATCCCGCACAAATTGGCGTAGCATTGCCTGCATGGCAGTAGAGAGAGGCACACCTAACTTCTCCGCTGTGCGCTTAGAGTCGTCACGTAGCTTTTTAGGTATTTTAATGGTCAAAGTAGTATTCATACCATTATACTAACATTGGTATTTTTAGAGTCAAGGTGAATGAGGTGGTATTACGTATCTAAAATTTAATAGTCAAAGCTTTGTGATCGGAAACAATATCGTCTAGAACTTGGAAATTCTTCACTTCGATATCAGGACTAGTAAAAATAAAGTCACAAGCTTCGGTTTTGTGAGTCAGTGGCGTACGAGTAGATAGGATTCCTCTTTCTTTCACATGATTAACCAATACAGCGTTGATTTGTTCCAACGAGAGACTGTCAGGCACCAGATTGAAGTCGCCACACAATACCACTTGCCCTTCTAACTTTTTAGCATAGTCAGCGATTAAACCACACTGCCGTAAGGTTTCGTCATCACCATTCTTGTGCTCATGCACATGATGTCCATGATGATTGAGAATATTTAACATTCCTTTGTCAGTCTCTACCACAACATGCTGCAATGACCTTCCAGCATTATGGTCAGTGTCTTCCAAAAAATCAAAATCTGTTACTTCTTCCAAGTAAGTATAGAAATTGTGCTGTTTCTTAAACGGAGTCTTGCTTAGAATACAATTACCCCACGATGCCTCGCGACGCATATATTTTCCGCTCCAAGAGGGTGTGTGGTAAAAGTATTTATAACTAGTTTTAGCTAAGATTTCATGTATATCAAGGAAGAAATAACTGCGTCCACCTTCCACAGAAACTACTTCTTGCAAACAAACGACATCAGCATCTTCACGATTTAGAAAGAGTGCTAATTGTTTTTCAAGTTTTCCACCCCAAATGTTTAGTTGAAGAATTTTCATACTGTGTGTCTGCTCAATAAACCATTAGTTTCGTGCCGGTTAAAAAAGTTGCAAAAATGAGATGCCTGACGAGGAGCCTAGGAATAAATAGTGTGAGTGCTATACGAAATAGAGCGAACACTATTTATTCCGTAGCGACAAAGTCAGGCGCTCATTTTTGCAACTTCTGGCGTATGTGGGCTTGGGCCGCGTTCATCGAATGCTGATAATACAAAGCCTTAACCCCCTTCTTCCAAGCATTTAGGTAAAGTTGGTTGATATCTTTGGGTGAAACATTTGGTGGCACCATAATATTGAGAGATTGTCCTTGGTCGATATATTTTTGTCGCGTAGCCGCCTGATCGATAACTATAGCCTGATCAAGTTCGGCAAAGGTACGGAAGACTTTTTTCTCATCGTCACTTAAAAATTCGAGATGTTGTACCGAACCGTCATGGTCGCGAATTGAACTCCAGATTGCCTTAGTGTTTTTCCCTCTCTCTTCCAGCAACTCTTCCAGGAAAGGATTCTTGATGGTTACCTTTAGCTTGGCCACGTCTTTGACGTAGGCGTTAGACCAAACCGGCTCGATTGACTGTGACACCTGTCCCAAAATGAAGGCCGAGGAAGTGGTCGGCGCAATGGCAAATATAGTGGCATTGCGTCGTCCGTAGCCTTTGAGTAGTTCCGGCTCGCCAAACTCTTTGGCTAGTTCTTTTGACGCCTCATCCCCTTTTTCTTTTAAGTTTTTCCAAATTTCTTCATTCAATTTAGCCGCCTCTTCGCTCTCAAACGGTATACGTTTGCTCTGCAGGTAAGAGTGCCATCCAAGAACACCGAGCCCTAAGGCGCGGTGAGTATTGGCAAAATTATAAGCCCGCTCCATGAATAGAAAGGCTTGATTATCAGCCCTGTCCTTGGAATCACGCAAGGTCTCCAGTCGGTGACAAAAGTCGGTAAGCACCGCATCAAGCAGAGCAACCATAGTTTCCACAAAGTCAGTGTCCTTCCACTCGTCATAGTGAAGGAGATTCATGGATGAAAGACAACAGACAAAAGAGTTGTACTCATCTGACGGCAACATGATTTCCGAACAAAGGTTGGAAGCCACAATGTTCATGTCTTTGTCTTTGTATACATCCGGCTTGTTCTTGTTGGCGTTACCGGTAAAAAGAATATAAGGGTAGCCCATTTCACCGCGACGCTGGAGTATCTTCGCCCAAATTTTGCGCTTGGCTTCGTCCCCATCCACCATCGCCTGTATCCACTCGTCCCCCACCGTCACGGCGTGAGTCATATTCTGAATGGCGTTGCCTTCTGTGCCAATCTCCAAAAATTCCATTATGTCGGGGTGTTCAACCGGAAGATACGGGGAGAACGATCCGCGACGCACCTTACCCTGACTCACCACATGGATCAGAGTCTCGAACATCTGCATGAAATGCACCGGCCCGTTAGAGCTACCGTTATTCTTGATATCAGCACCACGGGCTCGCAAAGCGCCAAAGAAGCCCGAGGTTCCTCCACCATACTTCGACATCATGCCGTTTTCAGCATGAGTGTACATAATGTTCGACATATCGTCGGCAATGTATGAACCAAAACAACTGATCGGCAGACCGCGGCCGAGTCCGAAATTGGCCCAAACCGGCGTGGAGAAAGATATCCACCCCTTGGATGCGTAGTCGACCAATTTGTCGGCATAACCGGGTCGACCAAGTAGCTTCTCGGCAAAGTCCGCTATTTGCCGCACGCGCTCTTCGGGACTCTGTCCTTCCAGCGTGTAACCTCGCGACATAAACTGTCGTGAGTTTTCATTGAGCCAATACCAGGTTTGTGTTCTGTCGATCATAGTAAATTAAAAATTAAATCTCAAAATGTAAACTGGGCGTGTACTAATTGATTTCAAAACAATAAGTTTATATTTTACATTTAAAATATAAATTTACACTTTTGACATTTCAATTTTGCATTTTATAGAAGCTTTCATAAATCAGAGGAAAACCGACGGACTGGAAGGATTTTTATGAGGAAGACGTAGGTACTACTACGGCGACTGAATAAAAATCCTGAAGTCCTAGGTTTTACCTGATTTTGGAAGTTTCTAGAACAGGTCGTCGGAGGTGACAGAGTTCTGCCGTTTATTATAGTTGATCGAACGCTTGTCGAAGAAGTCGACGTGTTTGGTGGCTATCACTTCATCGTTGAACCATTCAGTCTTATCCAGCAGGTCTTCGTCCACCGAGAAGACAGCTGACATACCAATCGCTATTAGGGAGTTGTTGAGGCGATGCTTGATGAATTCTTTGACCTGTTCTTTCGGTAGAAATTCCAATTCTCCGGTCTCGAATATCCAGTCCACGATAGCACTTTCGGCCTGATAAGCCTCTACACACATCATGCGAACGGTCTCCCGATGGCTTTCGTCGAACCAGTCAGGGTGTTCCTCGCGAATGATATTGATAAGATCGATACCAAACATACCGTGAATCTGTTCCTCTTTTGAGGTGGCCTCAACCGCATTCGAGATTCCTTTGAACAAATTCTTGTGTTTGTTGAAGGACATCATGATAAGGAACTGCGAGAAGAGAGAGACGTGCTCGATGAAGAGTGAAAAAAGTAACACCGCTTGTGAGTACTCTCTCATTTCGCCGGTCTTCGAGAAAGCGATGACTTTTTCCAGATACTCTACCCTTTTTTTGATGACTGGTACGTCAGTTAGCGTCTTGAAGTCACTGTTGAGCCCGAGAATTTCCAGAAGATGAGCGTAGGCATCCATGTGGCGGACTTCTGATTCTGCGAAAGTAAATCCAACCGCACCAACCTCAGGCTTAGGGATACGGCCATAAATGTTTCCCCAAAAACTCTTCACCGCCACTTCTATCTGCGCGATAGCGAGCATGGTCTTTTTGATGGCGTCACGTTCATGGTCCTGCACACGCGTCTTGAAGTCATCGATATCCCGAGTGTAATTAAATTCGGTGTGAACCCAATAGGAATGACGTACAGCACTGACGTATTCAATGAGTTCCGGATATTCATAAGGCTTGAGGTTGGTACGCTTTCTGAATATGTCGCGTTGACGCAAACGCTTCCGATCGGCACGGTAGATAATATAGGCTTTCGCAGTCTCGAAAAAACCAAGCTCCATCAGCCCTGCTTCCACTAGGTCCTGTATCTCTTCCACCGTCGGGTGTCCGTCGACGCACTTACCGAAATGGGTATCGCCCGGCTCGGCAGTAGCTGAAGCAACACACATGGCCACTATTTTTTCATCCACCAAAGCGGCGACCTTGGCCGCTTCGGGCGCCCCACCCTCTTTGGTTTCGTTGAAAGCCTTTAGTACCGCCGCCTCGATCTTGTTAACTTCAAAATTAACGACCGAACCGTCTCTCTTGCGGATTTGAGTGATCTCCATGGTGAAAAGTTAGACCTAGCTAATAAAGTGGGCCGCTTTCGCGGGTAACAACGTCCACGTCAAACATGTTCCAAAACTCGCGCGCAAAACCGATCGTTGGTGTGTGACGATTGGGCTTACGAACGAATACCTCCAAAAGTACAAGGACCAACAAGGGAGCTACCTCGTACAATCTCTATGATACCAGCGCTGTCTGATACAGACAAAAATCGGTTCAAAGAGGTAAGGAGTTGAAATAAACTGATAAACAAAGGCGGGGGGGGGGGGGGGGGGGGGGGGG
>JBBDVD010000005.1:0-1907 GCA_040903565.1 Minisyncoccota bacterium | reverse complement strand
AAAAAACCCCCCCCGCCCAGACAGCCTACGAAGAAGTTCAAGCTATAGTAAAGGCGGAAATCATTGAGATTGTTTCCGAGCGAGAGGAAATCATCACGGGAACAGACGCGATAGCCAATGTGCAGACTGTTAGAGCTCGCCTGAAGGAAGGAGAAAATGCCGGCGATACAGTTTTATTTGAGAGTGATCTTTTGCAATTGAAAGAGGGTGACAGTGTTTATCTCACCCACGTCAGGGATATAAACGGCCAAGAGATATATATATTGAAGGACGTGGACAGGGGAGGCGGGCTAGCTTTTCTCTTTATTATTTTCGTCGTTCTTCTTTTGCTGTTTGCCGGTTGGCAGGGAGCAAGAGCTTTGGGTTCTTTGATGCTTAGTATTTTGGGTATTGTTTTCGTTTTGCTACCCGCGCTGTTGGCAGGGTATGACCCAATCCTCATGAGCTTGCTCATTTCTGGAGTCATATTGGCACTGGCTCTGTTTGGTACTCATGGCTTCACCGCGATAGCCTCTATCGCTTATTTTGGCACCGTCTCAGCCGTACTGATTACTAGTGGCCTGGCTTGGTGGTTTGTGAGTGCGCTACGCTTGTCTGGCTATGGCAGCGATGCGTCTGTTTATCTCAATTTCGCCACTCGTGGCGAGCTTGATCTATCCGGACTCTTACTCGGCAGTATCATCATTGGCGTGCTTGGTGTCCTCGACGACATCTCCATCACTCAAGCTTCAGTGGTGCGTCAGTTGCGGATAGCCAATGCTTCCTTGGCGGCAGTGGAACTATATCGACGAGCGATAAAGGTTGGTCGCGACCATGTTGGTTCATTGGTGAACACTTTGGCTTTAGCCTATGTTGGTGCGGCCTTGCCACTAGTGTTACTTTTCTCCACTAGCGAGGCTCCTCTTTACTTCACTTTAAATCAAGAAGTGATTGCGGCTGAGTTAGCTAGAATATTGATAGGTTCTATCGGTCTTATTCTAGCCGTGCCACTCACTACTATCATCGCCGCTTGGTGGTTTGGCAGTCGGGAAGTGACTGAGGAAGAACATGATAGTCACGGTCATTATCATCAGCACCAGCATTAATTTCAAATTTCGATTTATGAATTTCGAAGAATTGTTTAAAATATAAATTTAGGAATTAGAAATTAATTCAAAATTCGAATCTAATCATTCAAAATTAATCCATATGAATCCGGATATATACAAATACCAAAAACGAGCCAGTGGCTTCCTGCAAGAATTTAAGGCGTTTGCTCTTAAGGGTAATGTCATTGATCTAGCAGTAGCGGTTGTTATCGGCGGTGCGTTTGGGAAGATTGTTTCTTCTCTGGCCAACAACATCATCATGCCTTTGGTCGGTGTAGCCGCTGGTGGGGTTAATTTTGCTGATATGTCGGTCAATGTGGGGGAGGCCATCATTGATTATGGAATTTTTCTGCAGTCTATCATTGACTTTACTATCGTAGCCATTGGCATATTCATTGCCATTAAGATTCTCGGTTCCATGCAGCAGAAGGAAGAGGCGAAACCAGAGTCGCAAAAGGTGGTTGAACCAACAGAAGAGGTGAAGTTACTGCGAGAAATCAGAACTCATCTAGAAAATATCGCCAATCCAAAGACGGACAAAAACTGAGTAGAAATTATTTAAGGCGAGTGACCCATAGATTGCTCTGGGGAGGGAGCTTTCGAGAATTTTTGCCAGTTTTTGTTCGTCGACTATGGCGAAGCATTTTCAAACTCCTTTATGTCGATAAGATATACTTTGCGGTATTTTCTAGTGGAGTTCTAATTCGCTTAAGAAATAGGGAAGCGTCAACGTTGCTTTTTTAGGGAAAGTGATTGCTACTGATATTTTGGATTGAGATATCCACAGGTTGACGGGAAGGCGGGGCGGGCCGAAGGCCC
>JBBDVD010000004.1:58789-59768 GCA_040903565.1 Minisyncoccota bacterium | reverse complement strand
TACGTCTGCTCGACTGACTTCCCTTCTTTCATGAATTCCTCTTTGGTACCCTCTGCAATTATCTTACCGTGGTTGATGATGGCGATATCGTTGCAGAGATATTGTATCTCTTCGAGATAGTGTGAGGTCAGGATGATGGTCTTGCCACGTTCGTTCATTTCCTTCAAGTACGCCCAAAGGTCGTGACGTTGCTCTACATCTACTCCGGCAGTTGGTTCGTCAAGAATCAGAAGGTCGGGAGTGTGGACTAGGGCACGACCGAGCATAGCGCGACGCTTCAATCCGCCAGAGAGTTTCTGAAACTTCACCCTGCGATGTTCTTCTAGGTCGAAGCGGGCGATAAGGTCGTTGATACGTTCCCAGCGCTCTTTCTTCGGGATACCGTAGTAGCCGCCCATGTAGTCCATCAACTTCTCGGTGGTAGAGAATATATCGACATTAAATTCTTGCGGAGAAAGACCGACCTTGGTGCGGGCGAGTTTGTAGTCGGTCACTACGTCGATACCGTCTACTAGGATTTGGCCAGAGGTGGGCTGGGCGATGCCGGTGATGCAGTGGATAGTGGTCGATTTACCAGCCCCGTTTGGTCCTAAAAGTCCAAAAAAACTCCCTTTAGGGATAGAGAGTGAGATATTGTCGACGGCCAGCTTATCGCCGTATTTTTTGGTTAGACCCTTTATTTCCAAGGCCATGGTTGCATCTGTCATCTATAAAGCATAGCATAGCTGTCAAATGTTGAATAAAGAGGAAGGGTGGTTGTTGGAGGAGAAGTATGGGGGCGAAAAAACCGCAGGTTTTTCCGCGGATTTAAAGCGGCTCGCCTGCGGCGAGCCGCTCGGTTTCGTCATCGGCCACGTTCCTTTCTTTGGCTGTCGTATCTACCTTGATTCTCATCCGCTTATCCCTCGTCTGGAGACTGAATTTTGGGTTGAAAAAGCTATTGTCGCGATAAAAGAAGCGGGGGGGGGGGGGGGGGGGG
>JBBDVD010000004.1:58314-58779 GCA_040903565.1 Minisyncoccota bacterium | reverse complement strand
CCCCCCCCCCCCCCGCTTCGCATCCTCGACCTCTGTGCTGGCTCCGGCGCTATCGGCGTAGCTATCGCCAAGGCCGTGCCAGAAGCACGCGTCACTTTGGCTGAAATTGACCGAGCTCACCTCCCTACCATTCAGAAAAATATAGAGAGCAATGTATCGCAGGGGTCTATTCGAATGGATAGATTCAAGGTGGTAGGGAGTGATTTGTTTGAAAAGGTTGAAGGAGAGTTTGATTTTATTTTAACCAACCCACCATATATTGACTCAGCTATTGATCGTACTGACGAAAGTGTGAAAAATCACGAGCCACACTTGGCACTCTATGGCGGTGCTCACGGTATGGAAATCATCGACCGCATTATCGCTACTGCACCCGATTATCTAATAGAAGGAGGACAGGTTTGGATCGAACACGAACCAGAACAAGTTGAAGCGATTAGAGAAAGCGCGGAAGCCTGCGGCTTC
>JBBDVD010000004.1:56141-58304 GCA_040903565.1 Minisyncoccota bacterium | reverse complement strand
CCCCCCCCCCCCCCCCCCCCCCCCCCCCCGCCACTCCTCGCTCTGACCAGTATGGAGTATCGCGCTTTAGTATTCTTGTGCGATAATATTTCCATGGAAGCCCAAATTCCTCTGTTGGCTGAATTATTCTTTTATCTCGCGCTACAGATTGTCATCGTATACGCTTTAGTTTTCGGCTATCATTGGTTCCAATATGGTACGAATAAAAAGCACTCCACTCTCGCGTTGACAATATTTATGATCGGCGCGGGGTCACTCCTTTTCGTGATGTTTCTAAGTCTTCAATATGTTAATTGATCGCATTAATCTTGAGTCGGGCGAAGAAGTTCTGGCCGTTTCTCGTCGGCATATATTTTTAATCATCCTTCAACTAATCGGTTTTCTTTTCCTTATCTTCGTTCCCCCTTTTCTTCTGATTTTTGTCAGTCATAGCGATGTGGTGGTGCTTACTTTCGATCTTGCTGAATACACGGCCCTGATTATTTACCTATATACAGTTTGGATACTCTCTGTTTGGGTACTGGCTTTCGTGGCCTGGACTGATTACTATCTCGATATATTAATCATCACCAATCATAGACTTATCCTCGCCAACCAGAAAGGTTTTTGGCGGCGCAGTCTGGCCAGTTTCCGTCTCGAACGACTACAGGAAATAAACGTGGAGATAAGTGGCATTCTCCCTACGCTACTTGATTTTGGCTCGCTTCGGGCCGAGACTGCCGGTCACGGTGAAGAAGAATTCCACATGGATTCCCTCCCCGACCCTCGCGGCCTCAAGGCCAAAATCATGAAGGCGGTTGAAGCATAATCAAGTTTTGGAAAGCGTTTACGAGCGCTTTTTAACTTATCTACGTTGTTTTTTCGCTCTTTTCCCGTACAATTATGGAAATTATGGCTGAAAAACTTTCTACTGAATCGTACAAAGGGGTGCGTGACTTCTACCCGGAGGATATGGCTATCCAGCAGCATATCTTCGACACTTGGGCTAAGTCAGCCGAATCATTTGGTTTTCAGCGCTACGACGCCTCGGTCCTGGAGCCTTCGGAGCTATACAAAAGCAAAGGAGCAGAGAATGAAGAGTTGGTCAACGAGCAGACCTATACCTTCATTGACCGGGGTGAACGTGAGGTAACCCTTCGCCCGGAGATGACCCCGACCGTTGCTAGGATGATTGCCGGCCGCGCCAAGGAGCTTTCCTTCCCGGCTCGCTGGTACTCTATTCCCAACCTTTTCCGCTACGAGCGTGCGCAACGCGGTCGCGTGCGCGAACACTGGCAGCTGAACTGCGACATTTTTGGTTCTTTTGGCATTTCAGCTGATGCTGAAATTATTGCCTTGGCACATCAGACATTAATCAACTTCGGCGCTCGACCTGAAATGTTTGAGGTAAGAGTTAACGACCGTCGAGAGATGAAGGACTTCTATAACTCTCTTGGGGTGATTGATGAAGAAGTTATCACCAAAGTCACGAGGATTAACGACCGCTTTCACAAGATGGACCGCGCGGAATATATGAATGAATTACGACAGATTGTGCCAGGAGCGGCTGAAGCCGTTTTGGAATTTATCGAAAAGAGCCATGAGAGTAGTAATGAGGTAACTCGCGCGCTTAATCATATTGGTATTACCAATGTGAAGATTGATCGTTCACTGGCACGCGGTTTTGACTACTATACCGGCACTATTTTTGAGATCTTCGACACTGACCCCAAGAATAATCGTTCGATGCTTGGTGGTGGCAGGTATGATAACTTGACGGAGTTGTTTGGCGGCGAGGCGATTGGCGGGATCGGGTTTGGGATGGGAGACGTGACGATGCGGGACTTTTTGGAAAGTCATGACCTACTTCCTCGCCTCGCCGCCTCGGCCACTATAGTGGTCATACCGACCGAGCAAAAACTAAGTATTGAAGCATCAGCGGCCGCCATGGTCTTTCGGCGCGCGGGAGTGTCGGCCGTAGTAGATACTTCTACCAAAAAGCTCGGTAAAAAAATCGCGGCGGCTGACCATTCCGGCTCCAGCTATATTTTAATAGTCGGCGAAGATGAGGTGGCTCGCGAAGAATATGTTATAAAAAATCTCGCGGACGGGACAGAAATGTCTGGTACACTAGAGCGTCTGGCAGAAAGCCTTTCAGGCTAATCTGCGGGGGGGGGGGGGGCC
>JBBDVD010000004.1:53663-56131 GCA_040903565.1 Minisyncoccota bacterium | reverse complement strand
AAACGCCCCCGCCGCATCAACTAAACCCTAATCCCTAATCCCTAATCCCTAATCCCTAAACCCTAGAAATGCGTTACGTTGTTTTTGATTTGGAGACCCAAAATATATTTTCCGACGTGGGCGGCTCCGATCCGGCCAACTTGGATATTTCTGTTGGGTGTTTTTATGATAGTCAGACCGACTTATATACCGCCGTGACCGTTGATGAATTATCGACTGTTTGGCCCATCCTAGAGCATGCCGACGTGTTGGTTGGCTACAACAGCAATCATTTCGATATTCCTCTGCTTAATAAGTACTACCCAGGAAATTTGCTCGATATTAAAAGTATTGACCTGCTTGAGTCTATTAGAGCGTCCTTGGGCCGCCGACTTAGGCTGGATAGCGTGGCACAGGCGACCATTGGCGCGAAGAAGACAGCGGACGGCCTGCAGGCCGTCCGCTGGTGGCGCGAAGGCAAGATTCAGGAGATAAAAAGGTATTGTCTTCAGGATGTAAAAGTAACTAAGGAAATTTTTGAATACGCGCTAAAAAACGGACATGTTAAGTTCAAGGATGGTCGCACCAAGCGTGAGATACCACTCGACATCTCAACTTGGATGGTAAAGGAAGACGCTTCAATGACTCACGCGCTGCCTTTTTAGGCCAGATAAACGACCAAGACAATCAAAGCAGCTAGGATAATTCGATACCAAATGAACGGCCAAAGGGTATAACGGCGGACGAAAGCCAACATGAAGTGAATGGCGAGCAGAGCGGCTATGAATGCTACCGTGGTCGCCAAGGCCAAAGTTCCCCAGTCGAAAGCGATGTCGGCGGACCGGAGGTCGATAAGTTTTTTAAGTCCGCTACCAGCGATGATTGGTATGGCCAATAAGAAGGAAAAGCGGGCGGCTTCGCTACGCGTGAGACCCATGAGCATTCCTCCGACTAGTGTCATTCCACTGCGGGACATACCTGGCAGAAGGGCGAGACATTGGAAGAGTCCGATATAGAGTCCTTTCATTATAGTTATCTTGTCGTGGCGAGGTTCGTTGAGGTAGCGCCACTCGGCGTACATAAAGAGTATCGAACCAGCTACCGAAAATCCGGCCACCAGTAATGGCTGGCGGAAGAAAGCTTCCATATAGCTCTCGAGGAGCAGTCCTACAATCACGGCTGGAACCGTGCCTATCATGAGAGCGTAGGCGAGACGAATTTCTTTTTTGTTTACAGGCAGTCTTGATAATTTGCGCAAAACTGCGTTGGCGATAGTTAGTAGATCTTTATGAAAATAGATCACTACTGCCAGGATGGTGGCCAAATGGAGAACAGCGTCGAAAGCCAAGTCATATTCACCTGCACCAAATAGCGAATGGATAAGCACCAAATGGCCGGTTGAGGAAACTGGCAGAAACTCGGTTATTCCCTGAACAAATCCGAGGATTACGCCGCTAAAGGTAGACATGGTCATTATTATAGCAAATGGTTGGCGAGGGAAGGGCGACCTGCCTACCGGCAGGCAGGTCGCCCCCGCCCTAATACCCAACCCCCCCCCTCCCTTAATCCCCTCCCCACCACGAGTTGGGCCCAATTCTTATTGTGAGTTATAATTGCTTGCATATGAACCCCGTTAGAAGCCGAGTACTATTCTTGGTTGAAACAGGGTACGTTGTCCCTGGTGGTTAAAAATGTCTAAAAAATTAATTTATGGCTTCTAATGAGGTGAATGAAACAAATGTTCAGAACCAAACTTCGCCGGCGCGAAGTACAGGTTCGTCTTTAGCAATTCCAATCGCCATCGTGGTTGGCTTTGGTCTGATTGCGGCTTCCATTTATTTCGGTAGCTCCAAAAACGTGACCACTCCACTGGCTGCAGAAGAAGAACAGCAATCTGGAGATCTGGAAGCCCTAGCTCCCATTACAGCCGATGATCACATTAGGGGTAATCCGAACGCTCCTTTGGTAATTGTGGAGTATTCCGACTTCGACTGTCCTTTCTGCCGGAACTTCCATATCACCATGCAGAAGATAATGGATGATTATGGTCCGACTGGTCAGGTGGCGTGGGTGTATCGTCACTTCCCTCTCAGTAGCTTACATCCCAGCGCTGCTTATATTGCCGAGGCTTCAGAGTGTGTAGCTGAGCTTGGCGGCAACGAAGCTTTCTGGACATTCTCCGACTTGGTCTTCATTGAGCGTGGAATTAATGAGTTGACCAATGTTACTCGTTTGCCCGAGTTTGCGGTTACCGCCGGAGTTGAAGAAGCGGCTTTCAAGGAATGTCTCGATAGCGGACGACTCGGCGCTAAGGTTCAGGAAGATTTCGACAACGCTGTCGCTATCGGCGGCCGCGGGACTCCCCATTCGCTAATAGTTATAGGCGACCAAAAGATGGAAATAACAGGCGGTGCACAGCCTTATGAAGTAGTTAAGCAGATGATCGATAACTTACTTCGCTAATTTATTGAACACGTAAACAAAGCGGC
>JBBDVD010000004.1:46124-53653 GCA_040903565.1 Minisyncoccota bacterium | reverse complement strand
CCCCCCCGCTTTTTTTATTAACCCGCAAACTTCTCTCCAGAGATTATCTCTTTCGATACTCGTATAATCTCCCTCTTCAAATCCACCACCTCTTCTTTAGTTACAGAAAATGAGTGCTCCACAATTTCACCACTGCGCTCTTTTGGTTCAACGAAAGACAGGATGAACTCTGGAGATTTAACCTCCATTCCATAGAGTTCTAGCAAAAGTGCGTAGAAGACGAGTTGTCGTTTATAATTTCCATTACTACTCTTCGTATTTCCTTCAACATCGTTGCGACTTTTCGGCTTGCCGGTTTTGTAGTCAGTTACGCGGATTACCTGGCCGTCTTCATTGAAGTCGAGTCGGTCTATTTTTCCGGTCAAAGGTATTTCCGGCAATTCCTCATCGTTGGTCTTAAGTACTACCCGGAGCGACATTTCCGGCCTAGAGCTTTTTGCTACCGTGGAACCTAATCTCGGCAAATAGCCGCTTAGTATTTGTAGAGCATTTTCATGCAGTCTGGTTAAGTCATTGGTGCCAATAGGCATGCGTTCCAGGGCTCTTTGAAGCTGAGTATTAGCCTCATTAATCGTCATCCATTTCCCGTTTTGGACAAACCCGGATACTGCCCGATCTAATATCTCGTGCACCGCATTTCCCTTCATGGCGGAAAGGCTTTGTGGCTGTGGCTGCCGAAGTAGGTTCTCTAGGTAGTATTTGCGCGGGTCCTCGAGATAGTTATTGAGATGCGTCACAGACAACCCTCGGGCTAGGAACAAGTGTTTGATGTCTGCCGGATTGAGACAAAATGACGGTCTCTCCTGCTCCAATATAGCTTCCGGTCTGAAAGTCTCTTCTTCATCCTTGGTACCAACTGCCACAAACGCCTTGTCCTCCATTTGATAAAGAAAACGGGTTGGTTCACAAATCTTGCCGCCGGTAGTGTTCTCTGCGCTTGAAACGAGAAGGTTCACCTTGGCGCGGGTGATGGCGACATATAGTAGTCGGCGGTCGTCCTCCTCACCCTCGTCTTCAAATATTTGATGGTTGCCCAAAGGAAGCTTAAAGTAGTCGCGCTTGTCTGCCTTGCCGAAAGCGTTGTCTGTAGCTCGAGGCAAGAAGACAGTGTGGAACTCCAGACCTTTGGACTTGTGGGCGGTCATCACTTGAATAGCGGTTTGGTCCGTATCAATATACGGTGCTATGAGTGAAAGGTTGTGGGTACGGCGATACTTTAGCTGATTAACTACCGCAGCGACGGTGGTGGCTTGTTTCTCCCGTACCATCGACTCAATATCGTCGTATAGACGACGCAACACACGCACGCCCTCGGATGGATCGTCTTTAGTGATGCTGGCTAGGAGCCCGCTCTCTTTAAGGAGGTACTGAAGAACAAAGTGGGGCGCTTTGGTAGAGCTCATGGTCCTAGCCTTGTCCAAAACTTCACCCACACGCCTAATTTTTTCGGGCTTCACTACGCCAAGCTCGCGCAGCTTTTCTTCGTCGTAGATTAATCGACGCAACGGTTCTTTATATGAACGAGCGGCAAGAACTAAACTTAAATCGCCGCTTTCAATTGCCCAACAGCAGTGAGTTAAGACGGCAAAGAGGGCTGTTTCGTTGCCTACTTCCAGTGAAGCTAGCATTAAGTCCTCGGCGGCTTTTGTTACCGGATGGTCTAGAATATCACTTTCGGCCGAAGCACGGACGTCTAATCCGGCAGTTCGAAGGCGGCCAGCTATGTGCTCTACGTCCCGGTTATACCGCACAATAATCGCTATTTCTTCGGCAGGCACACCACCAGCCTGTAGCTTTTTCACCTCGCCGACCAACCAGTCGTCTTCCACCGCTTCGTGGGAGAATCTTCGACATTCCTGCCTGCCGGCAGACAGGCTTGGCTTCCTCGAGTTTACCTCCCCGGCGGCTTTAAGTGGTACGCGCAATTTGGCAAGTTCTGGGTCGTCACTTTTAATAAGCGCGTGAGCGATATTTAGGATAGCTTGTGTAGAGCGATAGTTGTCTACCAATTGCACCATCTCTGTTCCCGGAAATTTATCTTCAAAGAAGAGGAAGTTATCCAGTGAGGCGCCCTGGAAGCGATAGATGGACTGCTTTTCATCTCCCACCACGAAGATGTTTGGCTTGTCATGGAAGTGGGCCAGTAACTCCAGTATTTTATTTTGTGATTCGTTTACGTCCTGGTGTTCATCAGCCAAAATATATTGATATGTTTCTTGGAGGTCGCGCAGCATCTCTTCGTTTCCCTCTAGTGCCCCGACGGTCTCCACTATCATATCCTCAAAGTCGTATATGTGACGATCTTTCAATACCTGTTGGTACTGACGATAGACATAATTAAGTTCCAAAAGCTTGTGTAGTCGCTTTTCTTCTTTCGCGTAGCTGCTTCGTACTTTTCCTTTATGAGCACCTTTTTCATGGAATTTGGGCAAGGCCAAAAGCCGAGTCTCGAGTTCTTGGAGGCGACCGGCGAATTCATCTGGAGTCACATACTCCTTCTTCAGGTCAGAAATAGCACCTGGAATTTTTTTGACATAATAAAGAGGGTCTCCGTTTGGTCGAAGTTCCTTTAGATTTCCATCGTTGACGATGTCTTCGATAATGGAAAATCGTTCGATGTCGGTAGCGGCACGTCCGCCGATGATGGTGGGATATGCGTCGGGGTACTTGACGATGAGTTGTCCTGCAAAACTATGGAAAGTGTGAACTGCTACACGATAAGCTGCGTCACCTATATAGCGACGCAGTCTTTCTTTCATGGCGTGACTTCCAGCATCAGTAAAGGTGAGAGCCAGAATATTCTCGGGCTTAGTGTCGGTCTTTTCTAGGATGTTGGCTATCCGGAGAGCCAGTATTTGAGTCTTACCCGTCCCCGGTCCAGCGATAACCATCACGGGTCCTTCGATGGCGTCAACAGCTTTTCGTTGGGAGTCGTTTAGTAGGTCATAGGCTTGACTGAAGGCTGTATTATCCATCGTGCTCGTATAATACACTCTCCCTTAGGATCCGAAAAGCATGGGTTGCTAGGTTTTCAAGTTATTAGGTTGCTAGGTTAATCGTAATCCCAAGACGGCCGGCCCAAAGGGCCGTCCGTCTTTCTTAGCGACCTAGAAAATAAGGAGAGTATACTCGACTATATTTTCGGAAGTCCCTTTAGGGGTACTCCTGTGGTGTAACCAAATACTAATAACTCTTCAAACGTCTAGATTTTTCGTGCTGGCGGATTTTCTCCAGAGCCTTAGCTTCGATCTGTCGGATACGCTCACGAGTAACTCCAAACTCCGCACCTACCTCCTCGAGAGTATGATAGGTTCCGTCGATCAGACCGTGGCGCATCTCTAGAATCTTACGTTCTTTGTCTGAGAGGGTATCGAGAATCTCCAGAATCTGATCCGTAAGGATGCTGTGAGCTACCTCTTGATCGGGTGAAGTTATTTTATCGTCAGCGATGAAGTCAGAAAGCCTGGAGCGATCGTCGTCGTCACCAACCGGCAACTCAAGTGAAATGGTGTCTTGGCTGATTTTTTCTATTTGATACACCTTTTCTACCTCAACTCCCATTTCGGTGGCTATTTCTTCCGGCATTGGGTCACGGCCCAAGTCTTGAGCTAAACGGCGACTGATTTGCTTGTACTTAGCCATTGTTTCCACCATGTGAACCGGGATACGGATGGTGCGGGACTGGTCGGCCAAGGCACGGGTAATAGCTTGGCGAATCCACCAAGTGGCGTAGGTTGAGAACTTGAATCCTTTAGTGAAGTCAAACTTGTCGACCGCTTTGAAGAGCCCCAAGTTTCCTTCCTGAATTAGATCTAGCAAAGTGAGGTCGGGAGAACGACCCACGTACTTCTTGGCAATAGACACCACCAAACGGAGGTTGGCGCGTGCCAGCAGGTTGCGGGCTTCTTCATCTCCGTCGACGATTCTTTTAGCCAGAGTGCGTTCTTCGATGGCTGTCAAAAGTGGGTATTGACCAATCTCTCGCAAGTACATCTGAATAGAATCGTAACTGCTGTCGTTACGACGATAGGAATTTTTTTGAGCGAGTAGAACATCGCTGTCTTCATTGGATAGAAGACCGCCGTTTTGTAAAATGTCGACATTGGCAACTTCAAGTCTTTCGTATAGTTCTTCCAGAAAAGGGACATCTCGTTCAATGGTGGGGAAGAATTTTAGGATATCATCATAAGTGACGTATCCGCGGTCGCGTCCCATCTTCATCAAATCAACCGCCTTAGATTCTCTTTCCAGAGAAAGCTTAGTGGGTTTCTTCACTACCTTAGGCTTCGGCTTGATCTTTTTAGTCGCCTTAGCTTTTTTAACGACCTTCTTAGCCGGCTTCTTAGCGACTTTTTTCTTCGTCACCTTCTTCACTACTTTTTTGGCAATTTTCTTTTTGGGTGCCGCAGTCTTTTTTGTTGTTGACTTAGAGGCCTTTTTTGTTGCCTTTTTAGCGGATTTTTTGGCCGCTTTAGTTACCTTCTTTTTCGGTGCTTTTTTCTTTGCAACCATAGGTGCGACAACTATACATTATTAGGCGCTTTCGTCAATCGATGGGTGTGTGGTTAACTGGAAACGTCTCCCACCACTACATAATTGGTTGTTTACGAGGCCAGACGCAGGATACCTAAAAAGTGAGTTAGACCAGGGGGGACGCGCCCCGGAGCGCTCACTTTTTAGGTATCCTACGTCTGGGTCGTCTCATTTCCCTAAAGTGCCAAGGTATACCAACAGCTCATCTCTTTTAGCTTCATCTCCCTCCTGCTCTGCTTTTAATAATTCCGTCCTGGCTTTTGCAACTTTTTCTTTTGTTAAAATTTTTGATAGTTGTTGCATGCGCTCTTCCCACTCTTCTCGAATGAATTTAGGGTTAATCTCATTCCAGTGTTGTTCAATTGTAAAAGTCATCTCGCTCACCTTTTCGATTGGAAGACGAGCGCGAACCTCGTCCGGGCTTTCTCCGAGTAGCTCCAGAAATCGCTCACGCAACATATGTTGCTCGCTGATATCCAGAAGTCCTTCGGCTACCGCCAAAAAGGTAAGTAAATCTTCTTTTCGTGTCAAAACAACCTTGGGCGATTGAATGTCGCCCAGCACGACCGCCTCCGCCGGCCGTGCTGGGCTCTTCACACTATCCATGCGCGCCAACTCAAGGCGAATCGCTTCAGTGGTGGTATCTATTGCTTCGGCTACCTTGCCAGCGAAGTGGTCACGTTCTATAGCGCTCTCGATGTCTTTTAAGTAAGGTAAAATTTCGTCTCGCGCGCGTATCTTATACATTCGGTCGTCTTTGCAGTCTTCTTTCAAAACTTCCAGTAGGAACTCGATAACGTGCGTGGCTCCGCCGATATCTTTTTTAAAAAGTTTTGGATCTTCTTTGATCAAGTCGGCCGGGTCTTTGCCGCCGTGGAGTCTAGCAACTTTGAGGTCAATCCCCCGCGGAAGCATCACACTAGCCGCTCGCTTAACCGCGCTGACTCCGGCTCGGTCGGCGTCGAGGGCGAGGACTATTCGATTGGACAGTCTCTGTAGGAGCGAAGCGTGACTCAAGGTCAGCGCGGTCCCCGACACCGCCACCGCGTTGTTATATCCGGCTTGGTGAGAAAGCACCACGTCAAACTGCCCCTCCACCACCAAAGAAAAGTCCAGCTTATGAATCCCGTTTTTAGCTTTATCGTAACCGAAGAGTATCTCTGATTTATTAAATAGTTCAGTTTCCGGACTGTTGATATACTTAGCTGCCTCGCTGTCTTTACTGAGGATACGACCAGAGAATCCGACTACTCGCCCGGAGGAGTCCATGATCGGGAACATGATTCGGTCGCGAAAGACATCATAAGGTTGCTTGCCGGAATCAGCTTGCTTGACCAAGCCAGCTGAAAGCAAAATATCATCAGCAAAACCTTTTTTATTCAAGTATTCTTTGAGTTGTCTCCAGTCATTTTGAGCGTAGCCTATTCGCCAACGTTTGATGGTTTCCTTGGTTAAGACGCGATCGTCAAGATATTTAGTAGCTTCTTCATTTTCAGCTAGCTCACTTTCAAAGAATGACGTAGCTTCCTCCAGGGCTTGATAGAGCGTGTCACGACGGTCGCGTTTCTTCGGGTCTTCCGGCACCAGTTCCACTCCGGCCTTATCGGCCAAAATCTTCAAAGCGCCTTTGAAGTCCACTCCCTCCATTTTCTGCACGAAGGTGAAGATGTCGCCCCCTTGAGAGGAAGAAAAACAAAAGTACATCCCGCGGTCGGGCGAGACATAGAAAGAAGGAGTCTTTTCGTTGGTAAAAGGTGACTTGCCCTTGAAGTTTTTGCCAGCCTTATGAAGCTCAACATAGGGCGAAATCACATCCACAATCGAAAGCTGCTCTTTGATTTTCTGTACGGAGTCACCTGCCATCCCTCAATTTTACCGCGCCAAACCAAACTTGACTAATGTAGATATATTTGACACTATTTTAAAGAATCGTTCCAAGAGTGGGAGATCTTAAATGTTGTGGCCTTTTAATAAAAAAATCCGCCGCCGCCTTCGTATCGAGAACCGGAGTAGACTCACCGGAAGGTGTACGCGGTCGAGCAACATCCAGGAATTCGAAATATTGAACGAGACAAGGGAGACATACGAACTTGCCGCCACGATATGTCGGTTTTGGATACTCAAAACTGATTCCGATATCGTGGACATCGACGGTGAAGAACAGGTGGAAGTCGCACAAGAAGGTAACGTCTTCACCATACTTCCACGTCGCAAATGATCGCCCCGACGAAACCCCGACGGCTTCGCCGGGGTTTTGTTTTATCCAAACTTAATTTTCAGCCGTAATTAACTTCTCCTTATCATCGATGATAAGGAGAAGTGCACACTACCCTTTGGTTATCAAACAGTACTGTAACCTAAAATCTACAGGAGTTAGACGGGTGAGCGCTGGACCCACTCACTTTTAGGTAATCTTTTAAGTAATCAAAGCATAGGCTCTCCGATATGCACACATGGTTTACATTTACCTTATCATCGATGATAAGGTAAATGTATGAGAAAAAGTTTTGATAAGATCAACAAAGCAGAACGTGAAATGATACTTAAAACTCTGTACCGCTCAGCTGACAAAATGGTTGGGGACCAGGCGGTGCGCACCTTTATCGACAATGTTCTCACGGAGGGTGAAAGAATAGTTATAGGACGGAGATTGTTGATAGCTCAAATGACCTTAGCAGGTATGTCACAACCAGAGATTGGTGAACGGCTCAGTGGCGTCAGTCCTAACACTTTTGGTCGTATATACAAATGGTTAGATAAAGAATTTCCTGGTTATGACGATGCCTTAAAACAAAGTAAAAAGGAAGAACAAGCACGGATAGAAAAAAGGCGAAAACCGCATTATGAACACGTCGATCCTTTTAGTATGGAGGGTTTAAAACGTCGCTATCCTCTCCATTTTCTCTTATTTAACATTGTGGATTATATCGGCAAAAAATAGTTCTCCTTATCATCGATGATAAGGAGAACAGCAAAAGGCCGGGACGCGAAGCGTC
>JBBDVD010000004.1:22883-46114 GCA_040903565.1 Minisyncoccota bacterium | reverse complement strand
GCCCCCGCCTTTTGTGTCTCAGTAGTTTCGAATTACTTCAACTACTTTGCTATCTCTCGTACTATCTTATTCTGTTATACCAGTTTGACTAGTATAAATTACTCATTACTCAGAAATAGACTTTATCATGTCGTACTTCTTGGAGCCCTTGAAGCCGGAGCCGGCTGGGATAAGGCGGCCGATAATGACGTTCTCCATCAGTCCAGCTAGGTTGTCCCGACTTCCCTTCACGGCCGCGTTGATAAGGACGCGGGTGGTGTTCTGGAAGGATGCAGCTGAAAGGAATGACTTACGTGTCAATGAAGTCTCGGTGATGCCGAGAATTAAGCGGTCGGCCTTGGCCGGCTCCCCACCTTCTTCCTTAATCTTTCGGTTAGCTTCAACTAGTATCCACTCCTCTACCACCTCACCGATAGTGAAGTTAGTGCTGCCAGCGTCAGTCACCTTCACGCGACTCATCATCTGCTTGACGATAAGTTCGATGTGTTTGCGAGCGATGGTCACACCTTGCAACTCATAAATCTTGTTAACTTCAGAAATGATGTAGTCCTGAGTCAGTTCACGAGTACCAAACTTGAATAGGTCTGGTAGGTGAGCTGAACCGTCAGTCATCAACTGTCCGGCAGTCACATTGTCACCAACAGAGACAGTTACAATACGACGGTAGCTAACTTCGTACTCCATGTTGTCGCTGGTCTTCTTGGCATATTTAGCGCCCTTAACCGGAGTAACTACAATCACCTTCTCTCTTCCTTCGCGGCGTATTTCGGTTACGATACCATCAGTTTTAGAGATCACGGCCGGAATCTTCGGTTGACGCTTTTCGAACACTTCTTCCACGCGTGGAAGACCTTGGGTAAGGTCGCCACCAACGGAAGCAGTACCACCGGCGTGCTTGGTGTTCATGGTTAGCTGAGTACCAGGCTCACCAATCGCTTGAGCGGCGACAGTTCCTACTGCTTCACCAATGTCTATGATTTGGTTGGTGGTTAGATCGTGGCCGTAACACTGTTGACATACACCACGCAAAGTAGCGCAAGTCATCGGAGAACGAACGATAACTGATTCAACTGTAGTACCTTCAAGTAGGATTGCGTCGCGACGAGAAAGCATGTGTCCTTTTTTGAAGACAACCACACCCTTAGCGTCGACAGCGTCTTCAGCCAATACGCGTCCCTTGATCGCCTTAGAGAAAGCAATCTCGATACCAGAAGCGGAAACACGACTGATCTGGGTACCGTTCTTTGTCTTACAATCAGCCTCAGTCACAATAGCGTCCTGGGCCACCACGAAGAGTCGACGAGTTAAGTATCCAGCCTTAGCGGTTTGAAGCGCGGTGTCGGCTAGACCTTTTCGAGAACCGTGAGTAGTGATGAAGTATTCAATCGGAGTCATACCTTCTTTCATGGAAGAAAGGACTGGGAACTCTAGAGTTTCACCACGAGTGTTAACAATGAGACCCTTCATACCGGCCATCTGAGCAATCTGTCCCAGAGAACCTCGAGCGCCAGATTTCCACATCTCAAAGGAAGAACCATTTTCATCGAGTGTAGCTGGTAAAGCTGCCTCAATTTCACTCTTGGCTCTATGCCAAACTTCTACAATCATGCGACGACGTTCATCGCGAGAAATAAGTCCTTCATCATAGTGGGTGAAAATAGCACGTTCTGATTCCCGAGCCTTCTCGATGATGGCCGGCTTTTCTTTCGGAACCACAACTTCGTCGATTCCCCAAGTAGTCCCGGACTGAGTAGCATACTTAAATCCAAACTTCTTCAGTCGGTCAACGATAGCCGGGACGGCGTCAGCGCCACGGTCATCGATAATGTCGATGATAATGTTGAAGAGAGTTTTCTGAGCCACAACTTCGTTGATGAACGAATGGTCACTTGGAAGCACGCTGTTGAAGAGAAGTCGTCCAACAGAAGTCTCAAACAACTTACCTTCAAACTGCTTGTACTTTGGTGTGTCGGTGGCTAAAACTTTTATTTTGGCGCGGAAGTCAATAATGCCATGGTCGTAGGCGTTGATGGCGTCGTTGGGTGAAGAGAAGAATTTGTCCTCGCCCTTGCTGCCTGGGATGACTTTAGTCATCCAGTAAGCGCCAAGGGCCATATCAAGCAGCTTCTCAGAGACTACCGGCTCGCTTGATCCAGGTTTCAAAATGTTCTTGTTGGCAGAAATAATTTCCTTAGCCTCAAGTTGAGCTTCGACAGAAAGAGGAACGTGTACGGCCATCTGGTCCCCGTCGAAGTCGGCGTTGAAAGCGCGACAAACGAGCGGGTGGACCTGAATAGCGTTACCTTCGATAAGTACTGGGCGGAAAGCCTGGATACCTTGTCGGTGAAGTGTAGGAGCACGGTTGAGAAGCACATGTCGGTCACGAATCACGTTTTCCAAAATGGCCCACACTTCCGGCACTCCGTCTTCGATAAGTCTGCCTGCACCACGGATGTTGTAGGCGAGCTCTTGCTTTAGAAGTTCGGAAATAACGAATGGTCGGAAAAGCTCGAGCGCCATGTGTTTTGGCAGACCGCATTGGTCGAGATCTAGGTCTGGACCAATAACGATCACTGAGCGACCGGAGTAGTCTACACGCTTACCAAGCAGGTTCTGTCGGAAGTACCCTTGCTTTGATTTGAGATAGTCGGAAAGTGACTTTAGTGGTCGACGTTGCGCTGCTCCCATCATGGAGTAGGCGCTGTTGCCGTGACGGATAGAGTTGTCTATTAGAGCATCAACCGCTTCTTGCAAGATACGTTTTTCGTTACGCAAGATAACGTCCGGTGCCATGATGTCGATAAGCTTCTTCAGGCGGTTGTTGCGGTTGATAACACGCCGGTAAAGGTCGTTAAGGTCTGAGGAGGCATGACGGCCACCTTCTAGGGCCACCATCGGTCGTAGGGCCGGAGGGATGACCGGAAGACGAGTGAGGAACATCCATTCAGGACGAACGCCACTGTTAACCATGCCGCGCACAAGTCCCAAGCGCTTGTCTAGCTTGGCTCGCTCTAGCGCACCAGCTGTCTCGCGCTCTGTTTCTAGGCGCTTTTGTAGTTCTGGTAATTTAATTTGTTTGAAAAGTTCAAAAACGCTCTCAGCACCAATCTTGGCTTCGAACAAAGTACCGTACTTGATGGAGAATTTATGGAATTTGTTTTCATCAAGCACTGTTCCTTGTTGAACAGAATTGATTTCTTTCTTCACCATATCCATGCGCTCCTTGAGTTCAGCCAAAGCGTTCTCGTTTTTGAGCTCCTTGGACTTAACTTTATACTCAGTGGAAAGTTCAGCCAGGAGTCGTGAACGTTCAGTTTCGGAAACTTTGGTGACGATGTAACCGGCGAAGTAGATAACTTTTTCGATATCGGTAGCAGAAATGCCGAGGATCAAAGCGATGCGAGAAGGAACGCCGCGTAAGAACCAGATGTGTGACACTGGCACACAAAGGTCAATGTGACCCATACGCTCGCGACGAACGATAGCGCGAGTAATCTCCACGCCACACTTCTCACAGACGATGCCTTTATAACGAATACCACGATACTTCTTACAAGAACATTCGTAGTCTTCAACCGGTCCGAAAATACGTTCGTCGAAAAGTCCGAGTTTTTCCGGTCGTTGAGTACGGTAGTTGATCGTTTCGGGCTTAGTTACCTCTCCATGAGACCAGTCAAGAATATTTTCGGGACTGGCCAGCTTCAACGATACCTCAGAGAAAGGCCGGTACGCATTCGGTTTGCGTGGCCCGAACCCTCGCTCGCTTTTTGTGTTGTTTGTTTTTTCCATGGTTATTTTTTTATGAGGTAACTATTAATTGTCTTCGACTTCGCTACGAGTAAGTTCGACGTCTAGCGATAAGCCTCGAAGTTGATTAACTAACACATTGAAGGCGGCCGGTGTGTGTGGATGACTAATGCGCTCGCCTCGCACGATGGCGTCAAAGGCGGCAGAGCGACCGACGATATCGTCAGACTTGATGGTAAGCATCTCGCGCAGAGTGTAGGCGGCACCGTATCCAAGGAGCGCCCACACTTCCATCTCTCCAAATCGTTGTCCACCGATCTGAGCTTTACCGCCAAGGGGCTGCTGAGTGATGAGAGAGTATGGACCGATTGAACGCATGTGAATCTTATCTTCCACCATGTGGTGCAGCTTCAAGATGTACATATATCCAACCGCTGTCTTCTTAGCGAACTCTTCACCGGTGCGGCCATCGCGAAGCTGAATCTTGCCGTCTTCCGGTAAGCCAGCTGCAACGAGTTCTGCCTTCACATCTTCTTCAGTCGCGCCGCTGAAAGGAGGAACCACAGCTTGGTAGCCGAGAGTATTGGCGGCCATGCCAAGGTGAAGTTCAAGAATCTGGCCGAGGTTCATACGGCTAGGTACACCGAGTGGGGTAAGAAGAATGTCGATCGGACGACCATCTTCAGTGTAAGGCATGTCTTCTTCCGGCAAGATGCGAGAGATAACCCCCTTGTTACCGTGGCGTCCGGCCAGCTTATCTCCCACTGAGATGTTACGAACCTGCGCGACGGTCACGTGGATGCGCTTGATGACACCACTTTCTAGTTGGTCACCAGCTTCACGAGAGAAGACCTTAACACCGATAACGCGACCGCGCTTCCCGGCTTCTAGGCGAAGTGAAGTGTCTTTTACGTCTTTGGCCTTTTCGCCGAAGATAGAACGCAAGAGACGCTCTTCCGGAGAAAGTTGAGTCTCACCCTTTGGTGTTACTTTACCAACTATAATATCGCCAGGGCGGATTTCCGCACCGATGCGAATGATGCCGTTTTCGTCTAAGTTGCGGAGCTTGAGTTCAGAAACGTTTGGAATGTCGGGGGTGGTTACTTCCGGGCCCAACTTGGTGTCACGCACCGCTACGTCGAATTCTTCGATGTGAATGGTGGAGAACTTACTTTGCTTAACGAGACGTTCAGAAATAACAATCGCGTCTTCGTAGTTAGCGCCAGACCAGCTCATGAAGGCGACCATGGCGTTCTGTCCCACAGCTATTTGACCGTTATCTGTAGAAGATGTGTCTGCTAGCAGGTCGCCACGCTTTACCTTGTGGCCAATAGTAACGGCTGGACGATGGTAGAAGGCGGAGAAGTCGTTGGTGCGCTGGAAGGTTGTCAGGGTGTATTCCTTCCTCTTTCCTTCTTTGTTCTTTACCACAATATGTTTTGAGTCACACTCCACCACCTCACCAGCTTCCAGGCTCGTGATGACACGAGCGGTGTCGGTAGCTACCATCTTCTCGATACCGGTCGCTACCAAAGGCGCTTCAGGGATAAGACAAGGAGTGGACTGCTTCTGCATGTTTGAACCCATCAGAGTTCGGTTGGCGTCGTCGTGGTTCAAGAAAGGAATCATCGAAGTAGCTACGGAGAAAGCTTGGTTGGTAGCCACATCGATATAGTCGATTTTATCTTTTGAGACAGTACGAGGTTCACCGTGCTTGCGAACATCCACCATTTCATTTTTAATTTTTCCATTCTCGTCAACGACGATAGCGGCGTGAGCGATGTCGTACTGCTCTTCTTCGTGGGCGTTTAGATAAACGATTTCGCTAGTTACCACACCCTTTTCAACTTTAGCGTACGGAGTCTCGATGATACCAAAGCGGTTTACGCGGGCATACATTGAAAGACGCAAGATGAGTCCAATATTTGGACCTTCTGGAGTGTGGATCGGACAAAGGCGTCCGTAGTGAGAAGTGTGCACGTCGCGCACATCAAATCCGGCGCGTTCGCGAGTTAGTCCCCCCGGACCAAGGGCTGAAAGAGTGCGCAAACCTTCAAGCTCACCGAGCAGGTTTTGCTGCGGCATGAACTGTGACAGCTGGTTGGTGGTGAAGAACTCCTTTATAGCAGCCTGAAGCGGGCGAGGGTTAATTATCTGCATCGGTAGAGAAGTCTCTGCCTCGATAGTTGACATTCTGTCTTGAATATTTCGCTTCATGCGAGTCATACCAACACGTACGCGTTGCAAGACCATCTCGCCGAAGTAGCGCACGCGACGGAAGCCGAGGTGGTCGATGTCGTCCGGTAGAGCGCCTGGGGTATGATTTTGTTCGACTATGTGATGGATGATTGTCTCTAGGTCATCGAGAGCTACTGTACGTTTATCGGTAGCTTTCTTGTCGGTAGCGCGGCCGAAACGTTCGTTAAAGTGGTGGCGGCCTATTTCAGAAAGGTCGTATCGCTCCGGGGAAAAGATAGAGTTAACGAACTCGCGAGCGTTTTCCACAGTGGCTAGGTCGCCGTCGCGAAGACGCTTGTATATTTCAATATATGACTCATCAGCAGTTTTGGCCGGGTCTTTGGCCAGAGTCGCCTTCATGTACTCCTCGCCTTTTTCTACGCCTTTGCCTAGTTTGATTATCTCTTCGTCGGTGGTGGCGCCCAGGACGCGTAGGAGTGAAGTTAAGGGGAACTTCTTTTTGCGGTCGATTTTAACGTAGATGAGTCCGTCGGCTTCAGACTCAATTTCTACCCATGCGCCGCGAGCCGGGATGAGTTTGGCACCAAAATATGTACGGCCTTTGATTTCAGAGGCGGTAAAGAATATGCCGTATGAACGAGCCAGCTGGGGTACAATAACTCGCTCCACACCGTTGATGATGAAGGTACCATGTTCAGTCATCACTGGGATGTCAGCTAGAAAAATCTCCTGCTCCTTCTCGCTCTCAAAAGTTTTGTTTTTGAGGACGATAGTGGCGCGTAGAGGAGCGTCGTATGTTTGCTTGTTTTCCTTGGCCAGAGTCGGGGTGAGTTTTGGCTCGCCCACCTCGTAACCTTTAAAAACGAGCTCAAACTTTTTCTCCGAGTAGTCAGAGATAGGAGAAAACTCTTTGAAAACTTCTTTCAGACCCTGCTCAACAAACCACTTAGAAGATTCTAGTTGTGGCTCGATGAGGTTTGGTACTGGCACCAATGGTTCGCGGAACTTCGAAAACACTTTGACCGGCAAGCTGCCGATGGCTGTTCCGGCGTGTACCACGCTTTTCATCTGTTTATCCATAAGAATAGGTTATAGGGATTAGGGATTAGGGATTAGGGATTGACGCGAAGCGCCACTATACCCTAAACCCTGACCCCTAAACCCTTGATTATTAATACGCACAAAACCGACACAGAGTGTCGTTTTTGTAATTTCTGCGGTTATTTTAAATTTAGAATAAACATTACCCTCCTTTTGTTTATCTAGAGAATTTCGAAAACTGATGAAAATGAAATACGAGGCAGACGAGCAAAATAATGAGAGTGGGACGAATAGTCCAGCGAGCATTATTTTGCGATGTCTAACGAAGTAGTTCGCAGTTTTTCGAGATTCTCATTCCCCCTAGAGATTTGATGACTGTAAACCGCAACACAATCGTCAAAAAATCGCAAGTGGATAAAACATAGCAGAAAAACTAACTTTTTGCAAGCCCCCACACCTATAGTGTCGTTGTTTTGCGAAGCCCAGTTTCTACCAGCAAAAAATCACTACTTATGGTAGTCTCTGACAATATTAGGGTAAACTCAGTGGCAAAACGGAGCGACGACACTATAGGTGTGGGGGCAAGGGGTGGTTGGGTAAAACTTTTACAGATCTATCACTTGACTATCTAAGTAAAACATGCTATACTAAAAGAAGGTCTGAAGGGTGCCTTATCTCACCCTTCACAATGGAGGGTTATCCAAATTGAGACAGTTCCTTTCCACATCCATCCTTTTCTTCGTCTCCCTGTTCTGCTTCGCTGGTGTTTCTTACGCCAGCGAGCTCTTCGACCTGACCGCTCCCGCGGGCTGGACGAAGGTGCAGGATGGTGAGGTCCAGCAATGGACGCATCATTTTCGCAACGGCGACACTCATGTCCGTCTGGACGCGAGCTGGACCGGCGACTCGCCGGTCGTCTACCTCGTTCGGCGGCCGTGTCCGACCGATTCGAAGAATTCCTTCGATTTCGCGTCTTTCAAGCCGGGCAACGTGCTCGGCATTGGCCTCGCTTGCGACGGCCAAATGATTTCCGATAGGAGTCTCAATGGGCTGCTTTCACAGGCCGCCCCGCTCCCCAGTGAAATCATGGCGGCTATCAATCGGTAGCCGCCAAACCACAAAGGGAGTGGACAATCCGGTCCACTCCCTGGCCACATCATTTAAGATGTGGTTTTTATTCTATCTTTTTCGAGCGACGCTTCTCTATCTCCTTCGGGTCGCCTTTGAGGAAAACTTCGGGGACTTGATATTTTTTCTTTTTGTATTCCAAAATTTCTGGGCGGGTGTACATTTCATCACTTGATAGACGTTGATCTTCGAGCGATTCGTAAGTACCAAGGACTCCAGGTATTTCGCGTGAGACGGCGTCGATGATGGCAAGGGCCGGGAGTTCACCGCCAGTTAGCACATAGTCGCCAACCGAAACTTCTTCGGCTTTCAGAATATCTTTAACGCGCGCATCAATACCTTCATAACGCCCGCTTATCAAAACAATATGCTCATACTTCCTAGCCAACTCCTTAGCCATTTTCTGGTCAAATTTTTTGGCTCGCGGTGACATTATTAAAGTTTTCACTTTGCTTTTTTTGCGGCCGACAGCCTTTTCCCAAGCTTTCAAAATCGGTTCGGCTTTCATTACCATTCCGGGTCCGCCGCCATATGGTCGGTCGTCAGCTTTACGGTGTTTGTCGGTCGCAAAGTCGCGAGGGTTGTAGTAGCTAACAGAGATTTTCTTACCGCGCACTTTCGCCCCCTTCCCTTTGTCGGTTTTTTGCGCCCGCCCCAAAACCCCCGCGTCGGTGTACGCTTGGCAGACTTCGGGAAAGAGAGTGATAACGTGGAAATTCATATAGTTAGTTGGTATGTAGTATATAGTAGATGGTATATAGGGAGAGCGGCGCCTTTGGCGCCGCTCTTTTTTCACGCGAAGCGTGCCTATATACTATATACTATTCCCTATATACTAAATCTTGAGATTTTCTTAATATAGAAATTGGATGAAGAACAAGGAGTCTAGGAATTTTGTGAATGAGGCGTAGGTTAACTACGATGACTGAACAAAATTCCGTAACGAAGCTATTCGCCAATTTATATCTCGAGGTTCTTTTTGGAGTTTAATACTGAGGAAAATTCGAGGCGTACGAAGATTTTATCTTGAGCGCTATATGTAATAGAGCGAGAGATAAAATACTGAAGTACAACAAAGAATTTTTCCAGTATTAGATCTTCAAATCGTCGATGGCTTGGTCTAATGACTTAGGTTCGCTAGAAGCTGTATCCTCAGCACTCGGTTCCATTGAGGATTCCATGTCGCGAGAAACGCGGCCTCCTTCTGGTTCGTTAATTTTAAGGTTAACTCGAGCGTCGTTCTTCATTCCTACAACTCGGAGCAAGGTACGGATAGCTTTGGCAGTGTTACCGGAGCGTCCGATTATCTTACCCATATCATCGGCATGAACATCAAGGGTTAAAAGCACTCCCATTTCGTCTACTGTGCGATTGGTTTTCACTGATTCCGGGTGGTCAACGAGAGACTTCACTAGAGTCTCTAAAAATTGCTGATCGTCTTGCATATCTTGAATTATTAGCTTTCGGATTAATTGCGCTGGCACAAGCCAACACCTAGGAAACGGTCTGAAATCTCATCGCAGTCCAAAGTGGCGACATACTCGGTGTAAAATTGTGCCGAGGAGGAAGCTGGATTTCTATCCAGCGACTGACGAGAAGCATTTTTTCACCGAGTATGTCACTACGACGACGCGAAACAATCTAAGTTATAAACATTGTGTTGAGATTTCAGACAGTTTCTTACACTCAATGTTAGCAGTCGCCAAACAAAGTGCAATCGGTATATGTGAGTATCGTTCTCTATATCATATAAGATACACTCAATCATATCTTATATGATATAGAGAAGGGTTTGGATCGGATGTAGATACTGGAAATCTATTTGGTTTCAATAGTACCTTCAACAACTTCTTCTGTGGCTGGAGTCTTCTCTACTTCGGCCGGAGTTTCTTCCTTGGTTTCCTCTACCTCGACCTCTTCAGCTGGGGTTTCTGAAGCGGCTTCGGCCACGGGCTCTTCTTTTGGAATGGTGGCAGCTTCTTCCGCAGCAGCCTTAGCTTCTGCTTCAGCCTTCAACTTAGCTTCGTCGACAATAGGAGACTTTCGTGAAAGGACGTTAATCTTCTTACCTTCAATTATCTTGTTGGAAACCAAAAGGTTGTGAACTGTGTCAGAAACCTGAACTCCTTTAGAAATCCAGTTCTTAACTCGTTCGCCATCAATGGTAAAAGAGTTCATCTTTGAGTTGTAGTTGCCAATATGGTCAACATACTTGTTGCTCTTTGGACCAGTACGAGAATCGGTAACAATCACTCGATAAGAGGGATCATTTTTTCGGCCGATTCGCTGTAAACGCATCTTTAACATATAGTGCGACAAAGATAACAGATTAGCCCTAATTGTCAACTTATGTTAGCCTACCCGTATAAAACCTATGTCAAATAAAACGTACGAAGGCGTACTGATGGTACGCGGTAAAGGGACCGGCTTTATGTCCCTACCAGACTTCCCTGAAGATATAATAATCGCTCCCGAAAAGCTCGGATTTGCCCTCGATGGCGACCTGGTTGAGCTAGAGCTACTGCCAGAGACTCCAGGCGAACGACGTGAAGGAAAAGTCGTTAGAGTGATCGAGTCGGCGCGCGAAGAATTTGTGGGTACGGTTAAAAAGGACGATCGCTGGGGCAAGAATGGCTACATTTTCCAGGCCGATAACCGCCGTATCCATCTTCGCTTTGCTCTAAAAGACGAAGAGGCCAAACATGTTGGGATGAAGGTGGTGGCCAAGATTGCCCGTTGGACCGAAGGAGACCGTGAGCCACTCGGAGTCATTACCGAAGTGATAGGTAAGGTGGGCGACCATGAGACTGAAATGCAGGCTATCATCCGTGGTGGTGGCTTTTCGGAGAACTTCCCTGAAGCAGTTTCCGAAGCGGCGAAGAAAATCTACGACAGCCGCGAGCAGATTTTTGCTGAAGCTCTTAAAGATCCAGAGCGTCGTGATATAAGAGGTGTAACCACCTTCACCGTTGACCCGGCTGACGCCAAGGACTTTGACGACGCGCTCTCCTTTCAGGTTTTACCAAATGGCAACTTTGAAATCGGTATTCATATTGCTGATGTCTCCCACTATGTCCGCGAGGGAGAACCTATCGACGAAGAAGCCAAAGAACGCGCAACTTCTATATATCTCGTTGACCGAGTGATTCCGATGTTGCCGGAGGTACTTTCTAATGACCTTTGTTCGCTCCGGCCTAATGAGGACCGCCTAGCTTTCTCAGCTATTTTTGAAATAAATAATGAGGCTAAAGTGGTCGCTGAGTGGTATGGACAGACAATTATCCACTCCGACCGACGCTTCACCTATGAAGATGCTCAAGAAATTCTAGATAACAACCAGGGAGATTTTTATACTGAGCTAGCTAAGATGATGGAGTTGGGGCGAAAGATTCGCAAAGCTCGTTTTGCCGCTGGAGCTATTGCTTTTGAGCAACCAGAAGTACGCTTTGAACTCGATGAGGCGGGCAAGCCAATCCGAGCCTACGCCAAATTGCGCACTGAAACGATGATGATGATCGAGGACTACATGCTTCTAGCCAATCAACGCGTCGCTACTTATATCAACAAGCTGGCGAAAGAAAAGGGCGCTAATAAAGCATTCGTATATCGCATCCACGATGTTCCAGACCCAGAAAAGATCGAAGATTTAGCGACTTTCATCCATGCTCTTGGCTACGAGTTCCGTACCGAGAAAGGTGTGGTAGACGCACGCGACATCAACAAGATGCTCAAGGAGATAGAAGGAAAGCCGGAGGAAATGCTTATCAAGACCGCCACCATCCGTTCGATGGCTAAGGCTATATATTCAACCAAAAACATTGGTCACTTTGGTCTAGCTTTCAAGTATTATACTCACTTTACTTCCCCTATTCGTCGCTACCCTGACTTGATGGTACATCGCCTGCTTCGTCGCCACCTAGACGGCTCGAATATATCTGGCCAAGAGATTGCGCAGTTTGAGCGTTTGTCTGTCCAGTCTTCAGAGCGAGAAGTGGAAGCTGTCAGAGCCGAGCGCGACAGTATCAAGTACAAGCAAGTTGAATACATGAGTCCGCGAGTCGGAGAGGAATTTGACGGAACGATTTCCGGAGTTTCCGACTGGGGGATTTATGTCGAAGAAAAAGAATCGAGGTCGGAAGGTATGGTCCGCCTTTCTTCCATTGGCAATGACTACTACGAACACCTAAAGAGCGCGTACACCATCAAAGGCCAGCGCACCGGGAAGACCTACCGCCTGGGCGACACTGTTCGCTTCAAAGTCGTTCGCGCCAACCTAGAAGAAAAGCAGCTTGATTACGAGCTGGTTACTTAGATAAATTGCTCGGGTATGCTCTATTGCAGTTTGTGGTATATTGGCCGTAGGAAAGGGGGTGATTATCTTGAAATTCAAAGTAAATTACGCTAGTGCAGAAAACAAAAAGGCCTTCGAAGAAGATTTCATACTGATTATGAGACTTCTTCAAGAGTTTGGCGACATATCATTTTCTTCCATACCTGGTTTAGCTCAATTCACTCTTAAAACTTCCCGACGACGAGAGGAAGTGGCCGTGGCCCTAAAGAGGCTACGACTGAAGGGCGAAGTTAGAATGAACCAATTGGAGGAAGAAGATGTCGACCGATAATTCTGCCAAACGGAAACTTAAAGCTCGGAAACGACTAACTTGTTCAACGCCAAGTAGCACGTCCGGGCTTTTTCACTCTCACCAGAGAGCGCGGGGATAAAAATTCATTTACATCCATTGTGCGAACGCAGGAAAGCAAACCCTGCTTACTTAGCGACCGCCAAGGCTTCTTGTAGGCGGACGGAGAGGAGTTTGGAGATGCCATCTCCTCCCATGGTAACGCCGTAGAGGATACCGGCTCGCGACATGGTCTCGCGGTTGTGAGTGATGAGGATCAGTTGGGATTTTTTAGAAAGGGCCTCAATCATGTCGCCATAGCGGCGGCTGTTGGCTTCGTCTAAGGCGGCGTCAGTTTCATCGAGAATAACAAAAAGTGGCGGGTTAACCTGGCTCATGGCGAAGATAAGGGCGATAGACGTGAGCGCTCTCTCTCCTCCTGAGAGCATATCAAGTCCCTTAACCCGCTTGTTTGGCAGCTTAACTCCTATCTCAATTCCCTCCTCTGTTTTAGCATTAGTCTCTTCCATCGGCTCCACCTCTCCATCTTCCTCTGGCGTTTTCCTCCTGCTAGCAATTTTTATTTTTTCCAATGTCGCTTCACCGCCGCCAAACATCAGGGCGAAAAATTTACCAAATTCCACTCCAATTTTCGTTACTCCGGTGCCAAAAAGTTCATTGAGTTGGGCGGAAAGATCCTCTATCAATAACTCTAGTTTTTCCACTGAGCTATTTAGGTCGGCTATCTCGCGTACCAAGAAGTCGTCGCGTTCTTTGACGTTTTTGTATTCTTTTGAAATGTCATCGTTAGCACCACCGAGTTCTTCCAGTCGGATTTTGTTTTTTTCCAGCTCTCGACGGCGGGCCCTTTGTTTATCACGGTCTTCCTTGATGATGGCTGACATATCTTCCTTTATCTCGTAGCGCAGATAATCTGCCGCCGCTCGCCCAATCAAGGCGACTGCTTCTTGGAGTTCGCGCTTAAATTCTTCTCGATCGCGCATGACCGCTTCTTCTTCGTATTGAAGTCTTGAAAGCGAGTTTTCCGCCTCGCGTCGTTCATTCACAATTCGAAATATTTCCCTTTCCGCCTCGCGACTCTCGCTTTGGTCGGCCTCTATTTCTATCCTAACTTGATTATATTTTTCTTCACCGAGGGCTTCTTCTTTGGTAGTTTCCTCCAAAAGTTTATCAAGCTCTTCTTTTTTAGATTTTAGTTGATCCTGCTCCTTCTCGTCGTCTTCATTGGTTAAAGGATTTTCGGCGGCTCTCGATAAAAACCGTCGCAGTGTCGATACGATATCTTGAATGTGTCGACGAAGATGAGAAATGTCGTCGCTCCGCAACGCTTTTTCCGCCTCCTTTTCCGTGACGGTGATTATCCTTTCTATCTCGGAGTAAGAAATCACCGCGTTCCCGGATTGTTTTTTGTTCGCCTCCTTAAGTCGGCGGTCAATAAAAGCAATCTGGCCCTCTATCGAACCAACTTGTCGTAACAATTCTTGTCTTTTGTTCCGAGCCAGAGAAAGTTCCTTCTCTGCCTTCACTAAAGCATCACGCTGGTCGTCATGTTTCTTTGTTTCCAACGCTGCCCTGGCTTTACTTAGGGCATGATCAAGTTCTTCCAGGGTTTCTTTGAGTGGCGTTATTTCTTTTTTCAGGCGGTTTTGTTCGGCTGATAGGAAGATATCTTCACGCTTCAGATATTCGGCGTAATCATTACAAAGTATATCGCGCAATTCGGTGGCTCGTTCTATTTTTTTTACCTGTTTTTCCAAAAATCGCAGATGAGGAGCCACTTCACGCCGCAGGCTTTCGACGCGTTCGATATTTTCTTTAGTCTTGAGGAGTTTCTTTTCAGCCTCTGACTTTTTGTATTGATAGACCTTTAGGCCGAGAGCATCTTCTATCATTTCGCGGCGTTCCTTGGGGCTGGCAGAGAGAATGCGATCAGCTTCACCTTGAGAGATGATATGGTGTCCTGAAGGGCCGATGTTAGCGGCCGCTAAGACTTCTTGAATGTCTTTTAGTCTTACTTGACTGCCGTTTATTAAATATTCATTTTGTCCATCACGATGAACCACGCGCTCCAAGACTATTTCATCGAAATCTAGAGGAAAAACCTTGCGACTATTGTCGAGTGTTATAGAAACCGAAGCCCGGTTGCTCCTAGAGATACTGTCTGAACCACCCCAAATCAAGTCTTCACCCTTTTTCCCACGCATCTTGCTGGGAGACTGTTCTCCGAGTACAAAGCGAAAACTTTCGGCGACGTTGGACTTACCGGAGCCATTTGGTCCGACGATGGCGGTAATCGGCGCGGAAAATTCAAGCTCGCCCTTTTTGGCGAAAGACTTGAAACCGTTGATGGTGAGGTGCTTGAGATACATCCCGTTAGAAATAGAACACGAACATTAACTTCCTTAACACGTTCTAGTTGCTATATTATAGCAATAAATCCCTTAATTTTTTATACAAGAGTTCGTGATTTCTAACGGGATACATCCCGTTAGAAATAGAACCTAAATTCTAGATTTATTACGTTAGTTACGTCCCATTATTATACAAGTAATCCTATTGACCCCGAAGTATACAGATAGCATTTACTATCTATAGACATTGTTCTATTCCGGGTCGGCGCAAGAGGTTACGCCAATGGTCATGCTATCTGTCCAGCCATAGACAGTAGCGTCTTGTTCTCTTTCACCCGTGGTCCAAGCACGGTAACGGTTATCTCCCGAACCGCTGGGGTTTGCGCAAGTATTATCGTATTGGTACACGTGACTATCGGTGTTCATGGGGTCTTGGGGCAAGGAGTGGTATACACCTGAAGAGACCAGAACTTGTAGACATCCGGATGGACCGAAGCTGCCCGTTCCGGCACATTCGCCGTCGCTTGATGATGGATATTTACCGTAGGTGGCACCATATATATGGACGGCCGCGCCCAGTTGTTGCATGTCAGAAATACGAGCGGTGTCTCGCGCTTTTTTTCTAGACTCTATAAACGAAGCAAAAATTATTGCTGATAAAATTGCGATTATTGTTATAGCTACCAATAATTCCACAAGAGTAAACCCCCGACACCTATTATCTTGATGGATAAAATCCGCGCCAAAGCGCCTCAAGATGATAGGTGTGGGGGTAAACCCCTTTATTTTCAGGTCAGTTTTTATCATAACGCTATTGTAGCGCATTTAATGGAGAGTGTGGTTATGAAACTGTGAATGACGGCCGGCTTTACTGGCCGTCATTCTTACCCTCCACGTCCCCTACCAATTTTTGGCTTCAAGTGCTTTCTCGGCGGCATCCCTCTCAGCTTCTTGTTTGGAACGCCCTTTTCCTTCCGCCACTTTTTCATCTTTTAGATAAATGCCGACAGTAAACATCCGGTCATGATCCGGCCCTTCTTGAGAAATTAATTCGTAAGAAGGTGTGGTAGAGGTTTTGTCTTGGGCCAGTTCTTGAAAATGACTTTTAGGATCCTGCCAAAGTTGCTTTTCGACGATATGCTCAGTCTTTTTTAAAAGTTGATCACTGATAAATTGCTTAGCAGCATCGTAACCTCGATCGATATAAATCGCTCCGATGCAGGCCTCAAAAGCATTGGCTAGGATGTACTGTCTGGCCCGGCCGGTGTCTTTAGCTTCACCTTTAGACATTAAGAGAAACTCGTTGAGACCGAGTTTGGCAGAGGCTTCAGAAAGTGAGACTGTGTTGACGAGCGCCGCGCGTACGGCAGTCAGTTCCCCTTCCGGCTTTTCCGGATACTTCGCGAAGAGGTGATCGGTAACTACCAACTCCAAAACCGCATCGCCCAAAAATTCCAATCGTTCATTGTGTTCTTGTAGAGCTTCGCGGTGCTCGTTTAAGTACGAACGATGGGTGATAGCTGTCAGGAGATGATTTTTATCGGCAAAAACAACGCCAATGATGGATTCTAGTTTGGTTAAATCTGTGTTCATAACTCAATTTTGAATTATGAATTTTGAATTTCGAATCAATTTCTAATTTCGAATGTTTAAAACATTCGAAATTGATTCAAAATTCAAAATTCAAACTTAATAATTTTTTACGTCACTTTCTTCGAAACCAATATTGTTACCGCTTTGGTGACTATGGGTAATATATCCTCATAAAAATTGAGGTCAAGTATCTCCGAGACTTTGAACCATTTAGCGTCGTCTAATCCTCCCTTCTCTTCCAGCTTAACATCAACATAGGAGGCTTTGGCTAGGAAGTAAGTAACTTGCTTACGATGCTTTCCTATCTCTGGCTTGTTGGCCACGTATTCGTTGTTGCCCAGCTCAGTTTCTATTTGTATGTCGAGGCCGAGTTCTTCTTTTAGGGCACGGGCAGCCCCCTCCTTTGGACTCTCGTTCTCCGCTACTCTGCTTTTAGACAATGTCCAATGACCAAAGATGTCATGTACCAAAGCCAAATACATCTCACCCTCGTCTACGGCATAGACTACTGCACCGGCGAGCCGCAACACCGGCATCTTGTCAAAAGGGACGTTCTTCTTGCGTTCGGTCGCCTCGTTCTTTCCCGGTTCACCAATTTCCTTATAAACCGCCCCTAAGACTCCGTTGACGAATCGGCCGGAATTTTCGCCGCCGAATTGTTTGGCGAGTTCGATAGCTTCATTGATAGCTACTTTAGCCGGGACTTCTTTGCGATCAGAGAAGAGTAGTTCGTACAGGCCAAGTCGGAGAATATTTCTATCTATGGGTGAAATGCGGTCCAACGGCCATTCAGGTGCCGCTTTCTCTATCACCATATCAAGTTCTTTTTGCTTTTGTAGGACGCCGTCGAGCACCTTTTCCATGAAAGGAGAATCACTTTTGTTGCGAGCGAATTCTTCAACGTTGCGCGCCAATACTTCCGACGTTTGTTTTTTGTCGAGTCCGCTTTGGTCCCACTCAAAGAGTGTTTGCAATATGATAGAACGTGAGAGGTGCCTGTTAGCCATTGTTGTACTCTTAAAAGTAACTGTTCACATAATAGCATACGTCAAATAACACAAAACTCCCCAGATGGGGAGTTTTGTGTGTTACTGGAAAGTCGGAGTCGCCCCGTGGCTTCAGCCCGGGGATGACTACGACGGTAAAGCAAGTGTCGGCGGAGCCGATAAAACGTGCCACCGGCACGTTTTATTTATCCAGCAAAAACGCCCTGATTCGCTCACCCAGCACCCGTCCGCTGGCGGCGGGGATAGGATGAGCGACGTTTTTATTTCTTCTCTTCGGTTTCAGCTGTAGCTTCTGGAGTTAAGTCGGTATTTGGAGTTCGTATCGCTTCACGTCTGGCGTTCATGCGAGCCTGGCGCTCCTCCTTCTTGGCTGTTAGGTCCATTACCTGACGACCCTTGTAAAAGCCGCACGCAAGACACATGTGATGCGGACGATGGCTTTTTCCACAGTTTTTACATACCGCCAAAGACACAGCCTTCAGGGCGTGGTGGCTACGACGATTCGCGGTGTGGGCGCGAGTGTGTCTCATTCGGACTACCATAAATTAGGTTACAGGTTTTAGTTTTTAGGTTCTAGTTGTGGCTTCGCCACGGATACTATTGGCCAGTACTATAGCAAATATGTATAAAAAGGCAAGCCCCCACACCCACCATCTCGTTATTTAGCGAATACCAATTTCTGTTAGTGGCAAATGACCATTTACTAATGGTCTCTGCCAGAGTATAGGGTAGCTGATAGCAAAATGGAGCGACGAGATGGTGGGTGTGGGGGCAAGCCCCCGACACCTATTATCTTGAAGCGTGTTAACGCGGACTTTGTCCATCAAGACAATAGGTGTGGGGGCAAGAGAAAAGGACGCATAGGTGCGCCCCTCCTTTGTAGACCATGAAGGTTAAGCCTTAACGGACTTATTTCTTTCTTCGATGATTGGATATTCTTTGATCATTTCCAGAAACTCACGTTTCTGTTCCTCACTGCATTTCTGCAGGATCTCTCTCCCAGCGATTGCTCGTTTCTCGAGTTCATCTCCCAATCGATCTTGATTCATGGCTGTGCACTCTCTTGTTGGTTTTGAAGTAACGAACAGAGTACCAAACTTATTTGGTACTGCATCTTTCAATATACCACAATTTTTCAGTTATGTATATTCCTGCAAAAGGTGCGACGGTGGATATCACTCAGGCCGTGCTTGGTAATACGCACGCGGTGATCCTTGGTACCGTACCCTTTATGAATATCAAAATTGTACAAGGGGTATTTAGTTGATAGACGCTTCATATGTTGGTCGCGGGTGACTTTGGCGAGTATGGAAGCCAGGCCGATACAGAGTTCTTTGGAGTCACCTTTGATAATGGTTTGTTGATTGGTGAAGCTAGACGGCGCGCGTAGCGCGCCGTCTAGCCGTATTTCACATTCGTCTGGATTTAGAGTTAATTTTGTCAGAGCTCGTTTCATAGCTTTGTTAATTGCAAAAACTATTCCCTTATCATCGATGATAAGGTGACTGGATAAGGCGACTTGAAAGTCCAACTTCCCTTCTTTTTTATTTTCCTTTGCCCGCCTAAAATTGGGGTTGCTTTTTTTGGGCGTTACCTTCTTCGAATCCCCGACTCCCGGTATCGTTTTCCAATCAAAATCAGGCTTCACCAACACCACTCCAACCGCTACCGGTCCGGCGAGAGGGCCGCGTCCCGCTTCATCTACACCCAGCAACCATTTGGTAGATATTTTTGATTTACGATTCATGAATTTTGATTAAATTTTGAATCTTTGAGTGACCTAATTATTAGAAATTAAAACATTCAAAATTTAATCGAAATTCAAAATTGGTCATTCGAAATTTATTACCTTATAATACTAACATTATGAGTACTAAACCGCTTCTGACTGAATTTGTACACTTACATACCCACTCGCACTACTCTCTTCTTAATGCTCTTCCGACCCCGAAAGAATTAGCTGCGGCCGCTAAAGCGGACGGTCAGGACGCTCTGGCTATCACCGACAACGGCGCCCTCTATGGCGCGATAGACTTCATGAAGGCGTGTCAGAAGGAAGAAGTAAAGCCAATCATCGGACTTGATGCTTTTCTCTCTCCGCGTACGCGTTTTGATAAAGAAACCAATATCGACCGACCCCGCAGTCGTATCGTTCTCCTAGCTAAAGACAATACCGGATACCAAAACTTGATTGAGTTAGTCACCCGCTCTTTTGTCGACGGTTTCTACTATCGACCACGCGTGGACCAGGAAGTCTTGGAGCGTCATCATGAAGGATTAATTGCCATCATCCCTTCCTTCGCCGGCGAGGTTGCTCAGGCTTTAAAGGATAACAATAATGAGAGAGCGGCTGAGCGACTCGACTGGTACAAGCGACTCTATGGCGGGGATTGCTACCTCGAAATCACCGACCATCCGGAAATCATTGACCATAACGAAAATCAAGAACGAATAAAGAAGTTGTCCAAGGAAAGTAGCGTACCCTTGGTTGCTGCCCACGACGTCTACTACCTAAAGCCGTCAGACCGCGTCGCGCGAGAGACGATGATAAAGATTCAAAGCGGTGGCGTGGTGGACTTGAGTGGTGACCTTTCTGACAGCGATGACTTCTCCTTCATTACTCAGGCAGAAGCCAAAGAGCGATTTAAAGACGTGCCGGAAGCGGTCGCTAACTCAGTCAAGATAGCCGAGCAATGCAACGTCGAGATCCCGCTTGGAACGCAGTGGTATTTTCCAGACTACATCATCGAAAGTGGCAAAGAGCCGGATGATGAACTTAGAGACTTGGCCTACAAGGGTATCCCTTGGCGAGGGCTTTCTATCGAGGATAAGTTAGTAAAAGAACGCCTCGACTACGAGCTCGACGTTATTAAAATGAAAGGTTACGCCAAATATTTCTTGGTGGTGGGCGACCTACTGCGCGAAGCGCGGGAACGCGGCATTCTGACCACTATTCGTGGTTCGGTGGCGGGAAGTCTAACCACTTACGTCTTGGGAATCACCAACGTGGACCCGCTTGAGTACAAACTTCCTTTTGAGCGTTTCCTTAACCCGGAGCGGCCTTCGGCTCCCGATATCGACATGGACTTCGCTGATAATCGCCGCGACGAGATCATCGAGTATGCCAAACAGAAATATGGTGATGATAAAGTGGCTCAGATCGGTACCTTCGGTACGATGATGGCTCGCGCGGCTGTGCGCGATGTGGCTCGCGCACTGGGTCATCCCTACAGTGTCGGAGACAGAATCGCCAAACTTATCCCGATGGGTAGTCAGGGTTTTCCGATGACCATTAAGAAAGCGCTCGAGATAGAACCCGACTTAGCCCGGATGTATAAAACTGAATCGGAAGTGCGCGAGGTAATCGACCTAGCTAAAATGATTGAAGGGAGGGTGAGACATCTCGGAGTGCATGCAGCGGGAGTTGTGATTGCTCCAGAGCCACTTAATCGCTTCGTGCCTGTGCAGCCCGACCCCAAGTCAGGTAAACTCATTACTCAGTATGAGATGCATTCTGTCGGTGAAGACGGCGTGGGACTTCTGAAATTCGACTTCTTGGGCATCAAAAACTTGGCCATCTTGGCTGATGCCGTGAAGCGTGTGCAGAAGATTCGCAACATTGAGATAGATATCGAGAATATTCCGCTTGACGACAAGAAAACTTTCGAGATGCTTTCGCGCGGCGAGACGATGGGACTTTTTCAGCTCAATGGTTCCGGCATGACCTCTTTCTTGAAGCAACTGAAGCCGAGTACAATTCACGACATCAACGCCATGGTGGCACTATATCGCCCCGGCCCGATGGAATCTATCCCTTCTTATATCGAGCGCAAACACAACGCCTCTTTGGTGAGTTTTATTGACCCACGCCTCGAGACTATTCTTGATCGTTCCTACGGAGTTATTACCTACCAAGACGACGTGATGATGACGGCAATTACACTGGCCGGCTACTCTTGGCTTGACGCCGACAAGCTACGCAAAGCGATGGGAAAAAAGATTCCAGAGGTGATGGAGGCTGAAAGAGAAAAACTTCTCAAGGGCTTCGTTGAGTTTGGAAAACTGTCTGGTCAAAAAGCCGAGCAGCTTTGGAAATTAATTGAGCCTTTTGCTGCCTACGGATTCAACAAGGCTCACGCGGCCAGTTACGGTCGTGTGGCCTACCAGACCGCGTATATGAAGGCCAACTATCCTGTAGAATACATGTCGGCGGTACTGACGGCTGACTCCGGCGATACTGACAAGATTTCTGAAATTATCCATGAATGTGAACGGATGGGTGTGGAGGTCTTGCCACCTGATATAAATGAAAGCTTCGCTGACTTTTCGGTGGTGCCGGGGACTAGCAAAATACGATTTGGTCTAACTACCATCAAAAACTTCGGCGCCGGTATCGCCGACGCTATCATTGAAGAAAGAAAGAAGAATGGCCCGTATCAGTCTCTATCTGATTTTTTATATCGAGTACATGATCGCAGTTTAAATAAAAAGTCATTAGAGGCTCTTATTCAGACAGGTGCGCTTGATCGGTTTGCGGACAGGGGTGTAATGTTTGCCAATTTGGACACTCTGCTCTCTTTCAACAAAGCAGAAGCATCCGCTAAGGAGGCTTCGCAAGATTCGCTGTTTGGCGGGGGCGGAGCCGCCGCCCTCCACCTTGAGCCGTCTGCCCCACTTTCCACCGCCCAGAAGTTGATTTGGGAAAAAGAACTGCTCGGCGTTTATGTTTCCGGACATCCTCTGGATGATTACGAAAATGAGCTTGGTAAATCTCCAAGAGTGCCAATTGGTTCGATCAAAAAAGCGGTAGCTGATAAGGAAGAGATTAACGTCTTGCGGATGAAGGGCAGCGTGGTAACGGTTGGTATGATTGAAACAGTCCGCGAACTCTTGACTAAAAAGGGTGATCGGATGGCGTTTATCCTGCTGACCGACAAGAAAGATCAGATAGAAATGACGGCTTTTCCAGAGACTTATCGAGCACTGCAAGAAGTACTAAAAACTTCCAATTGCGTAGCAGTTAAGGGTAAGCTGCAGCTGCGCAACGACGAGCCGACTATCTTGATTGATAATGCGAAGTTATTAAGTTATTAAGTTACTAGGTTACACCACAGGAGTACTTCCATTTTCATAGTCGGCATACGCCTCCTTGAAAATTAGGTCGCTAGGTTCCCAGGTTGCTAGGATGTGAAAACGGGAGGACCGTCGGACCAGCCGTTTTACTTTTTTTAAATCACACCACACTTTTTGCAAGTTCGAGGCAAGGCCTCGAACTTGGGATTTAGTTCTTGACAGCTGAAGCTAGTTAGTTATGATTGTCAGAACAGAGATTGCTTCGGCTACCAACCGGAGTTCAGCCATAAATTTTGGAAGACAAAATCTAGGGTTGGAGCCTCAAAGCCTAATCTGACTCATTAAAGCGCTACTTATCATCAATGATAAGTAGAAGCTCGGTGGAACCGCGGTCTTACAAAAATCGCCCCCGCAAAAAAAAGGATTTTAGAATTTTTTGTGGGGGGGTTTTT
>JBBDVD010000004.1:19855-22873 GCA_040903565.1 Minisyncoccota bacterium | reverse complement strand
CCCCCGACAAAAAAATCCAAAAACCTATTTTTTGCTGGGGCGATTTTTTGTTCCCCTTTAGAAGTTTAATCATTTATTATGGAAGAAAAAGATCATAAAAAACTCGGCCCGGAACTTGGCCTTTTCTACATCGACCAAGTGGTTGGTAAAGGACTGCCGATGTTTTTGCCGCGTGGCGCTATCGTAAAGCGCGAACTGGAGCAGTTTATCGTTGAGGAAGAAACCAGGCGCGGCTATCAACATGTCTGCACTCCGGACTTGGCCAACCTCGACTTGTATCGCAAGTCAGGCCACTATCCGCATTACAAAGACTCCATGTACGCTCCGATTGTCATTGATGACGAGGAATATATGCTGCGGCCGATGACTTGCCCACACCACTTCCAGATGTTTCTTCATAAGCCTCGAAGCTATCGTGAGTTGCCCATGCGGATTGCTGAGCTGGCACAACTCTATCGCTACGAGCAATCAGGCGAGCTGATGGGCTTACAACGAGTACGTTCTTTCTGTTTGGCTGACGCACATATCATTTGTGCTTCTGAAGAACAGGCGATGGAGGAGATCCAGAGTGCTTTGGATCTTATCGAATATGTGGCCAGCGTTTTCGGCCTCCAGCTTGGACGTGATTATCGCTACCGTCTTTCATTGGGAGATCGCTCCAATACCGAAAAATATTACGACGCTCCCGAAGCTTGGGAGAAAGGAGAGTCACTACTTAGAGAAGCCATGAAGGCTCGGCGTTGTGATTTTGAAGAAGCGAAAGATGAGGCTGCTTTCTATGGTCCAAAGATAGACATTCAAATGAAGAATGTTAACGGCAAAGAAGACACGGCCTTTACTGTGCAGTATGACTTCTGTATGCCAGACAAATTCGACCTCAACTACATTGGTGAAGATGGTAAACCGCATCGCGCTTTCGTGGTGCATCGCTCTTCTATTGGCGCCATTGAACGCATTATGGCTTTCTTGATAGAGAAGTACGCCGGTGCCTTCCCTCTTTGGCTAGCTCCTGAGCAGGTCGTGGTAGTACCTGTATCGGAGGCTCATCACGAATACGCAGGCGCGATATTCCAAAAGCTGAAGCAGGCTGATGTGCGGGTGACTCTGGACTCCGACAACGAATCCCTTGGCAAGAAAATCCGTAACGCCAAGCAATTAAAAGTCCCTTATCTGATTGTGATTGGCAACAAAGAGGTAGAGTCACAGAGCGTTACCTTGGAGTCACGTAGTGGAGAGAGCTTTTCTCTATCGATGGATGAAGCGGCTGATAAGATAATTAACGAAATCAAAAACCGCACCTTATAAAAAATAAAATAAAACCAACAATCTATCTCTATATCATATAAGATATAGAGAAGTGTATCTTATATGATATAGAGACTTGGTCTGGATTGGTTGTCGTGTTGGTTCTGAGGCGGGTGAACTGTGATGATATATTAGACTAGCAAGTTCGAGGTCGAACCTCGAACTTGCTAAAAGTGTGTTGTAATTTGGTAGCTGAGCACGAAAAAAGCCGGACTGATGTCCGGCTTTTTTCGTGCTCCTCCCTACTCTTGCCTCTATTTCAGATAATCAGGCTTTTCGCCGATTGGCAGGTCGGGTGGAGTATCGTCGTGATAGTAAGTTATTTGAGATGATGTCTCGTCGGGAATCTGCGCTGGAAGCTGGTAGACTTGAGTCGGCAGAATCGTATGAATAGATTCTGTTAGTTCCGGTTTAGTCCACTGTACTTCGCCACCAGCGCTTCCACTTTTTTTCGGTTGGCAGCGTCGGCAGTTGCACCAGCGTTCTGGCCTGCTCCGTAAAGGGAGAATCCAAGGATGGAACCTTTCTTAATAACCAATACGTAAGCGATGAAGAGAGCCCAAAGGGTCAACATAGCGTAGAAGAGGAAGGTCAAGAATGGTCCCGCTTCAAATCCGGTGTAAGGCACCTGAGTCAAAGCAATTACATATCCCTGATCACGCTTCTCGTAGACAGCCAAGTCATCAGTTTTCACTTCAACTCGACAAGTACGGCTTCCACCGTCACCGATAGCGTTCAAGGTAAATTCAGTGGTACGGTTGATAATCACGTCAATTTCTCCGTCCAGGTATTGATGACGCTTCGAAGAAGAGTAGTCATTGGTGTCGAAGATGGTGTTGCCACGATCGTCTCGAATACGAACTCGGTCGGCGTAGTTGGTGTCCCAAGAAAGGGTTACTTTATCGCCCTTGTTTACACGAGTCTTAGATACTTCAAGGTCACAACGGGGAGTCTTCTCTGACTCCTTGTCGATACGGACAGTAACGGTACAGGTAGACTCGGTGTTCTCGCTTAGGTTGCGAGCACGAAGAGTGAAGGTAGTCACATCATCGTAAATAGTCACCTGTTCAGAACCATTGACAGATACTGAACCTGGACGAGGGTCGATAGTTACATGATCAGCATTAGTGGTGTTCCAAGAAAGAGTGATAGTATCACCACGCTTCAGGTTCTCTAGGTTGCTTGCGCGGAGGTAATCACAACGAGGTGTTTCCGTGTGTACCGGCTCAGTGGTTACAGAAACGGTACAAGTATCACTTCCCGTAGCACCAGTAGCTGTAAGAACGAAAGTGGTAGGACCATTTACGAATACATTTTTAGAACCACTGGCAGCCACTGTCCCAACACCATTGTTGATAGAAACGGAAGTAGCGTTTTGAGTCTTCCAAGTTAGCGTGATAGTTTCTCCGCTCGGTTTGACTACAGACTTGCTAACGTTAAGGAAGTCACATTTACCAGCTGGCTTCTTTGCCTCGACCTTGATAGTTACCACACAAGTATCGTTGCCACCAGTGCCTTTAGCAGTCAAGGTGAAAGTGGTATTAGCACTGACGTTGACAGTCTTAGATCCACTAGCTCCAACGGTACCAACACCATTGTTGATAGAAACAGAGGTAGCGTTCTTGGTACTCCAAGATAGAGTCACATTGCCACCACCGTAAGGCACGGAGGTCTTGTTAGCCGTGAAAGACACACACTTGGCGACCGGCTTAG
>JBBDVD010000004.1:18256-19755 GCA_040903565.1 Minisyncoccota bacterium | reverse complement strand
TAAGGCACGGAGGTCTTGTTAGCCGTGAAAGACACACACTTGGCGACCGGCTTAGGAGCTTCGACCTTAATGGTCACAACACAACTGTCATTTCCACCAGTGCCTTTAGCAGTCAAGGTGAAAGTGGTATTAGCACTGACGTTGACAGTCTTAGATCCACTAGCTCCAACGGTACCAACACCATTGTTGATAGAAACAGAGGTAGCGTTCTTGGTACTCCAAGATAGAGTCACATTGCCACCACCGTAAGGCACGGAGGTCTTGTTAGCCGTGAAAGACACACACTTGGCGACCGGCTTAGATACTGTCGTTGGAGGGGTGTATGTAGATGGTGGAGTGTAGCTTGAGGGTGGGGTGTAGGGTTTTGGAGAGGGAGTGTAGTCGCAACAACCACTGTCTCCGCCACTACCAGAACCGCTTCCACCTGATTCACCAAAAGCGAATACATCTGTTGAGGTGATAGTCACTACAAAAGCAAAAGCCAAAGCAATGAAAATCAATCCTTTAATAACATTATTAATAGAGTTCATATAAATAATTTACGTTTATAAATTTGTAACTACCGGATCATTCCGGATAATGAAGACGAAACCGTAGTTTCGTCACCAACATCCATAATGTTCTTCAAAATAAAGGAAAACTGTCGGTTGGCGGTCGTAACCGCCAACCAAGAGTTCAGAGTCCGCGCACCGCACACCACCTTTTGCCGCCGACACAGGCGGGGTCATGAGGACCCACGTTGCTGTGGCGGAGGAACGTCATGTGCGGCGTCGGGTGCCAACGAGACCACCGATCACCGATTCCTCCGATCAGCATCAGAGAGGGGTGTTGGTAGACGAACGAGACAGGAAACTCGATGGTTGTCTCGTAGCCGCGGCTGGTCTGTTCCCACCGCGGCTCGAAATCCATCAGCCAGGTCTTGCCGTTGTGGGTGGTCAGAGTCAACGGCTGCGGTATGTCCGAGAGAACAGCTACCGAGCGCTGTCCTGACTGAGCGAACGCAGAGTTCGCCGAAGCCAGGCCGATAGAGATGATGGCGATTGCCACCAGGACGATCTGCGAGAGAATCTTCATTTCTTCAACCTCTTTGTTTGCTGGTTTCCGTTGATGACCTTTCAGGTCATGTCGTATCGTCCCGGCCGGGTCATTTTCCCGGTCGAGATGACGCGCTCAACACAATCTGCGTAGAGCCGCATTTCGCTACCCGGCTTGACCCAGTAGGTCTTGCAGGGATTGGTGACGACCGGCAGGTCGCCGTACCAGGTGCCGTAGACCATCACCGGCGCCCACCATTTGGTGAGCTGTCCGTTGTATTGGCCAGGATCTAGCAGGTGCCAGTAGCCGTGGCAAACTTCGACCTGGATTTGGTCGGGAATCTTGCGGTCACCCTTGAAGTTGATGATGTCGGCTGCATTGCAGCCGACAGCAGTCACCTTTTCGCAGGCGACCGCGTCGGTAACCAGAGGGACATAGTCTCCCAAGGGAGACATTTGCAGGCC
>JBBDVD010000004.1:13409-18156 GCA_040903565.1 Minisyncoccota bacterium | reverse complement strand
TAAAAGTCAACCCCCGCACCTATCATGTCGTCGCTCCGTTTTGCTATCACTTAGCAACAACATTGTCAGAGATTGGAGTAAGTGGTGATGCGTCGCTCTGGGAAACTGGTATCCGCAAAACCACGACATGATAGGTGTGGGGGTAAACCCCCTTACCTAGCAAAAAAGCCCCTATTATAGGGCTTTTTTGGAGACTAGAGTCGCCTCTACTATGAACCTGTCTTCTTTAGCGCCGAAGGTATTACAAGTGACCAGCGTCAATTTTGGCTCGCTGGCCCACACTGGGACATTTACAGTACTGGCTTTTTCCTCATATACCCTATCTACCCGATAAGTATATTCAGTGTCGCCGGATTTTAGTCGGATGACGTCACCCCAAGTGAGGTTTTGGATGCCATTGAAGGCTTGGAAATTCTTATTTAAGACGTTATTTAAATAGCTGGAGTGTCCCAGAATAAGGATATTGCCGTTTTTGTCATTTAAGTCGGCTGAATCTGGGTGACGCACCACTCCCTTTAAGAGGGCTGCGTCGAGATCGGCCACTGTGCGCGAAGTAGGGTTAAGTACCGTCACGGTGCGCCCTAAGCGCTCGATGGTGATACTTATTGGTAAAGGATCAGCGGTACTTTCGATGAGTGGAGGGGTCTCTTCAACCAGAGAGGGTTCTTCGTAGGCTTCTGCAGATTCCTCCGTACCCTCTCCCTTAGGCTCAGGTACGAAGTCGATAAGGTATAAGATTCCGTACCCGGCTATCATTACCACGAAGAAAACACCCAAGAAGGCGGCGGTTTTAGGAAAGATTTGGTTGTAGAGGTCGTTCAGATTCATTTGCACATATAATACACGAAATATGGAGTTTGTCAATCCCGTTAAAGATCACGAGATATATAACGAAATAAATGAGCTAAATTGTTATAATTTAGATACTGGACTCTCTAACGGGATCAACCTGAGCTAAACGGCTTTTCGTGATGCTTAAGCTTAAGACATTTTTGGCCTTGACAAAATAATAAAACCATGTATCATAGGGTAAATTTCCTTTGATATATCGTTCTTGCCCCCACACCTTTCATCCCGTTGTTTTGCGGCTACCATTTACGTTAATGGGTAAAATAGCCCTTGCGATAGTCTCTGTCAGTACAGGTCAAGCTATCAGCAAAACGGAGCGACGAGATGAAAGGTGTGGGGGCTTGCCGTCATCTGCCCCACCCAGGGTGAATGACGGCAGTTCGCTATCTGGGAAGATGGTTTAATAAAGAAAATTATGACTGAGACAAATAATCAACAGCCAAAAAGCCCCGTTGTACGCGTCCTTACCATTATTGGATTTGCGATTTTGGTAATCATACTCGCTTGGTTTGCCGTACAAGTTGTGCAGTATATACCAAAAACCTTCTCTTCTTTGGCCAGTATTTTTGAAGCCAATCAGAGAGACTTGCGTGATCGCATGGACGACGACGACGAAAACGTCGTGGTAGTGATTGATCCGGAAGAAACTCCAGCGGAAGAAGTTCCCGAAGAAATTCCGGAAGAAACTCCTATAACTGAAGTTGATGAAGAAGAGACGGTTGTTACCCCAACTCCAACTACAACGCCGGCTCCGGTCCAGTACAAGACGGTAGTTACCTACCATACTCCTGTCTCGGATCCTAATGGTTACACCGACTTGCAGGCAGCTTTTGTGGCTGTTGGAACCCTGAACTCTAGTGGACGTTTCATTCCTTCAGATCACGTGTCAGAAGATGAACAAAACGCTCTGCAATTCACCGTGAAGAACATTGGTACGAAGACATCATCCGGTTGGAGCTTCGTAGCTGAACTACCAAACGGTAGTGAATTGGTATCGAAAGTTCAACAGCCTTTGAAGCCTAGCGAGACATCTACTCTGACCGTAGTGTTTGAGATGGATGATTCAAGAGGCAGTCGCACTGCCGAGGTGAAGGTAACTGGAGGCAGTGACATCAACTCTGCCAACAACAGTTTCCGCCAGAGTGTGAGAGTGAAGTAATTACTTAAACACGAACACAAAAGGCCGGGAAGCGAAGCTTACCGGCCTTTTGTGTTTAGTTATTCTATCTCAAGGATAGAATAACTAACTCTCCCAGATATTAATATCTGGTGGACGTACTTAAAATTTTTAAAATTGGAGGAAATCCGACGGAATGGAGAAAATTTTGCGAGCGAGCCGTATCCTGATATACGGTGACGAGCAAATCTCTCGAAAATCTAGGGTTTATCCCATATCTATTCTATCCTTGAATAAATAACAGCCAAAACTGTAGGGAATCCGAAGGTTTGCAGGAATTTTAACGAGGAAGCCTTAGGTACGACTAAGGTGACTGAGTTAAAGTTTTGAAAACCCAGGATTCACCCAGTTTTGGCTGTTTATTTTTAAATATCGAGGTTGGCGCTATGTGCATTCGACTGTATAAACGATTTTCTACTTGGAACATCAGTACCCATCAAGATATCGAACACCTGGTCAGCTTCTTCAGCGTCATCTACAGTCACCTGCTTTAGAACTCGATTCTCTGGATTCATAGTCGTTTCCCATAGCTCTTCGGCATTCATTTCTCCAAGACCTTTGTATCGTTGGATCCTGTACTTTGGAGCTTTCTTGGTAGTTTCTTCAGCTTCCCCATCTCCTTCTTCAGTAGTAGGTACTTCTTCTTCGTTTATTTCATTTTCGTCCGGCGCGTCTTTGCCTAGATAAGCCGCTTTCTCTGCATCGGTGTAGGCGTAGACAACCTCCTTACCTTTTTGAATTTTATATAGTGGTGGTTGAGCGATATATACGTATCCTCCATCAACAAGCGGCCGGAAGTGGCGATAGAAGAGAGTAAGGAGAAGGGTGCGGATGTGCGCGCCGTCCACGTCGGCATCGGTAGCGATGATAAGCTTATGGTAACGAAGACGACTCACGTCGAACACGTCCCCAATAGCTGTACCCAGGGCAACTACCAGATTCTTGATTTGTTCGCTGGCCAGCATCTTGTCGATGCGAGCCCTTTCGACGTTTAGAATTTTACCTCTAAGTGGCAGTACAGCCTGGGTCTTGCGGTCGCGACCCATCTTAGCGCTGCCACCGGCTGAGTCTCCCTCCACAATGAAGAGTTCGGAATCCTCCGCTCGCTTTGTCTGGCAGTCCGCTAACTTACCGGGCAAAGACATTCCTTCCAGAGCTCCTTTGCGCAATACACTGTCTTTGGCCGCCTTGGCCGCTTTGCGAGCTTTCACAGCAAGAGCAACCTTGTTGATGATGGCTTTGGCATCATCAGGGCTTTCTTCGAGGAAATTATTGAAGCCTTCGCTAAAGACGGACTCTACAGCCCCACGGGCTTCCATAGAGCCTAATTTAGCCTTGGTCTGTCCCTCAAACTGTATTTCAGGCATCTTAACCGATACTACGACTGTAATACCTTCTAAAACGTCGTCACCCGTAAAAGCTTCGTCTTTATCTTTCAAGTAATTATTTTTCCTAGCGTAGTTGTTGAGTGTGCGAGTGAGGGCTGTTTTGAAGCCGGTGATATGGGTACCGTGTTCAGAGTTGTAGATATTATTGGCAAAGGCCGAGATTCTGGGAGAAATGTCGTCAGCATACTGCAGGGCTATTTCTACGGAATGCACTCCGGGAGCCGGCTCCATTTTCTCCACGTAAAAGATATTTTTGTGAATAGTCTTCTGGTGTTGATTGTTGAAGGCCACCAAAGAGCGCAGACCTTCCTCAAAGAAGAAAGACATCGACGGAGCTTCGATAGAAAGATCGCTCAGATACTGAAGGCCTTTAAGGTCGAGTTTGGCTAGAGTTTTTTCGTCCATTTCCCTGGCATCAATGATGTCTATACGCAAAGCTTTAACCAAGTAGGCTTGTTGGCGCAAGTGGTTCACTATTTTTTTGAAGTCGTAGTTTATCTCTGTGAAGATAGTGTCGTCAGCTTTGAAAGTGATGATGGTGCCGTTCAGGTCGGACTTCCCTATTTTTTTGACTGCGTATTTTGGTTTACCTATTTGGTATTCCTGCATATAGTAACCACCATCACGGTGAACTTCAGCAATCATGTGGGAAGAAAGAGCATTGACTACAGAGCTACCGACACCGTGGAGACCGCCGGACACTTTGTATCCGCTTTCGTCACCGCCGAATTTTCCACCGGCGTGGAGAGTACAAAGGATAGTCTCAAGTGCCGAGACGCCGCTTTGCTTGTGTTTATCGACAGGAATGCCGCGACCGTTGTCGGCCACGCGGATGTAGTTGTCGGGTAGAAGAACCACCTCAATTTTGTCGGCGAAGCCACCCATCGCCTCGTCGCGTGAGTTGTCGAATATTTCCCAAATCAGGTGATGGAGTCCGTCCGGCCCGGTCGTACCAATGTACATGCCCGGACGCTTACGAACCGGCTCCAGACCCTCCAAGACGCTAATAGCGGACGCGTCATAACCGCCTTTAGGGGCGGTTTTTTTCTCTTTCACTGCCTCTTTTTTTGCCATAATTAAGTCCCCTTATTATAGCACATTTGTATAGAAAATACCTGTACTAAATAAGGTTATCTTACCTCAAAACCACTGTCTTTGGCGGCCTCATAAATGCCCTCCATAACAGCATTCACTTCGGTGTCAGTCAAGGTTCTTTCATTCGACTGAAAGGCCAGTCGGTAGGCATAGGAAATGCGACCATCTTTTTCAAATTGGTCGAACTTGGTGATTCGCACACAAAGCTCGCCAGCTTTTGTTTTTAATAGGTTTTCAA
>JBBDVD010000004.1:11210-13309 GCA_040903565.1 Minisyncoccota bacterium | reverse complement strand
CCATTCTTGGTTAAAGCTTCCGCCATGTTTAAGATAAGTGAGCTACGCAAGTAGCCCTTGTCGGAAGCAAAAGCGTTAGCTAGCTTCACTTCGTCTTTATCCCTAAAGGAGCTAGTATATATTTCAGAAAAACCCTTTTCTATGAGTGTGTTGCGGATAGTTTCTGAATAATAGAAACGTTGGTTGATTTCACTCAGCGGAAATGGAGATGGTGTGACAGCTTCGATATGCTGGTAGCCATAAATCCTACCTACTTCTTCAATGATATCTTCGGCGATTTGTAGGTCGGTTCTTTCAAATGGAGAAGTAACAATAAAAGTGTCGTCACTTAGTTCAAAATCCCAGCCAAAGCGGTTAAGTATAGAAGTCACTTCATCTTTGGTTAACTCCACTCCCAGTACGCTATTTATCTTAGAAAGTGACACAGACACTTTTGCTGGTGTTGTTTTTTCTTTAATTATTTCGGTTGTTCCATTTACTTTCCCGCCAGCCACTTCAATAATCAAATCTACTACTGCCTTGAGTCCGTAGGGCACCATTTCTGGCACGATACCATTTTCATAACGAGTAGAAGCATCGGTGCGTAGCCTTAATCTCTGTCCGGTTTTGCGGACAGAGACAGGGTCCCAGCTGGCTACTTCGACAATAATATTGCTGGTGTCGTTACCTATTCCAGAATATTGTCCTCCTTTCAAACCAGCAATACTCAAAACTTCGTCGGTATCTCCGCGAGCAATCAAGATATCTTCGGAAGTAAAGTGGTACTCTATTTCATCGAGACCAACGAGACTTTCCCCGGCGCGAGCGGTACGGACGGTTAAACCTTCTTTTCCAATCAAATCAGCATCGAAAGTGTGTGACGGTTGCCCCAAGTCAAACATGACGTAGTTACTCGCGTCGACGATGTTGTTGATGCTGCGCTGGCCGATGGACTCTAGAGCGACTCTGAGCCATTCTGGCGACGGACCAACTTTGATTCCCTCAATGTGGGCCGCCGCGAAGCCGCGGCATTTGTCGGTCTGGATATCAATCTTTATTTTATTTTGAAGCTCAAGTTTTACCCCTTTCGATAAATAATCGGAAGATAAAGGTAAGTCCAAAATCACAGAAATATCTTTGGCGATACCGCGGTGAGACAAACCCCACATTGATTTATCTGGGAGTACCTTAACATCGATAATCGTATCTCCTTCTACTTCTCTCGTTTCTTCTATTTCCCAAGCGTGAAAAGTTAAAGCTTCCGCCACTTCCTCTGGAGCAGGTAGTTTGCCGTCAAAATATTTATTTAACCAATTGTAGGAAATTAACATAATTTATCTCTAACGGGCTAAAACTGATTTACCACGCGCAGGTCGCCGGTGTAGAAAAGACGCACATCATCGACACCGTATTTCATCATAGCCAATCTGTCCATGCCCATACCGAAAGCGAAACCTCGGTATATGTTTGGATCAATACCAGCATTTTGCAGAACGTTTGGGTGAATCATGCCGGCGCCCATTATCTCTATCCACCGGTCACGCAGTTTTTCGGGCGCACCATCGCCGGTCAGTCGCATGTCAACCTCTACGCCAGGCTCCACAAACGGAAAGAAACTCGGACGCAAGCGCACTTCTGTCTGCCCGCCAAAGAAGCGAGAGAAGAAATACTCCAACGTTCCTTTGAGGTGACCAAGAGAAACATCCTTGTCGACCATCAAACCTTCGAGTTGGTAAAACTGAGCTTCATGGGTGGCGTCGGTGGCTTCGTTGCGGAATACTTTCCCCGGGACAATTATGCGCATTGGCGGCGCGTTTTTCTCCATATAGCGTACTTGGACCGGCGAGGTATGAGTGCGCAACACCTGATCAGGCTTTCCTTCGATGTAGAAGGTGTCCTGCATATCGCGTGAAGGATGGTCTTTCGGAACATTCAAGAGATCAAAGTTGTAGCGGACTTCTTCCATTTCAGGACCCTCAGCGAAAACGAATCCCAACTCAGAAAAGATCGAGTTAACCTCGCTGATTATGTGTGACAGAGGATGTTTGTGACCAGACATAGTCGGATTGTGGTTATTATAGGTGGTAGGGAGGCGGTGACAACCTGCCTGCAGGCAGGTT
>JBBDVD010000004.1:9928-11200 GCA_040903565.1 Minisyncoccota bacterium | reverse complement strand
TTGTCACCGCCCGAATAGTGCGCGAAGCGCACACTACAACCTATAAACTAACACCTATAAACTAATTATCAAAACCAACTTTGGTTTATCAGTACCTGATAAATATATTGTCCGTCATAAATGTAGATTGTTCCATTTTGGACAACAGCTCGGAGATCCTCTCCCAGTAAAATTGGTTGGCGATTTTGCCAGGCTCTATTGTCTATTTCTACTGCGTATACCCCAGAAGCTTGAGCCAAGAGAACCAAGTCAGTGCTATTGGGAAAGAAATCAAAATACGAAACCATTTCACCCTTTCTGTCCAATTGTATGGTTGGGTCACAAGGAGTTTCAATAGATACGGTCTGTACCTCTAAAGGCAACTTATCGTCTAAATTTGCTGCGAGAGCAACGTCTGTGGCAGAGATGCCAGCCGTAACTCCTTTGGTGGTTGTGGCAGAAGGTTGATAAGGGGGGAAAGAATCAGCACAGTAATAATAGGGCATTTGTGAAAGTGATCCAACAAAGGTGGCATAGACATTCCCTTCTTCACCTTCATATAGTCTGACCCCACGCCATTCCTTGGTAGTGGTGGCTTCTTGACTGGTTGCGGTTGGCAGTAAGTCATTTAAGGCCGTATTTGCTCTATTGGTCACAGTGGAAGTAGCGGAGGTTTCAAAGAGAGTTATTAGCGAAGAAAATTCACTGTTGGAAGCAAGGGTAGAAGTGGAAGCTTTATGTTCGAATAAGTATTGGTTGCTTGCTGTTGCGTTAGTTAAAACGGTTGAAGAGGAAGTTAAAACCATTACCCCACTCTCCGTCTGCCATGGAGAAATTACGCGTACTTGAGGAGTAAGCGGTAAATTAAAGGCTTGAGCTTCCGTGACCAGGTGGGGGTAAACGGGCAGTTCTTTTACCCAGGTGTGATGGCCTTCTTTTTGCACATGAATTCTATGGGTTGCAGCTTCAAGTCCTTGAGAGTAAAACGCTCGTCTAAATACGCGAGTTTCTCGCACCAGCTCACCATTAATATATATTTCCGCGCCGGTTCGTTCAACGGCTACGTAAAGTCCGCCAGTCGATACCAGACTGGTTTGGTTGAAATTGAAACGATATCCGGTTGCGTATAGAAAGAGAAAAGGCAGAGACAAGAAAAACACTGTGGCCAGCAGAGTGAAAAATAAATTGCGGTGTCTATAGGAAAGAGGTTTTACTTGGGGAGTCATAATTTAGTATCTAGGGTTCAGTATATAGTATATAGGGAAGCTTCGCTTTTTGTGAGGGAGAAGGGGG
>JBBDVD010000004.1:4795-9918 GCA_040903565.1 Minisyncoccota bacterium | reverse complement strand
CCCCCGCCCCCCCCCCCCCCTTCTCCCTATATACCATATACTTTTCCCTAAACCCTCGTCTTAGGTGTTACCCAAAAGCCCATATAGCGGCCAAACATCAGCCTGGTCTGGGCGTCTAGCCCCGGAATGGCGCTAAAGATAACCATGGTAACAGGTACCAATATCCATTGCAGGGCCATGACGATATAAGAGAAACGAGAGCGGCCTTCGGGTCTCTTTGGTACTAACGATAGTGAGATGATGGCTGATATTACCAGACCAAACATTGCCAAAATTAGCAGATTTCTGACTACTATAGGGAGGTTGTAGGAAAGAACTGTCTCGTGGAAGACTCGTCCGCCTAGGAACAAAGGTGCCCAACCCAAAATGAAGAGCATGATCGGATTGGTGCAAAGCGACCAGTAGCCCTCGATTTGCTGAAGTGTGATGTTGATTCTTTTGCGTAAAGGAATGTTTTTGTTTTTGGTGAAGTGGTAAGCGATGTAAACAAAATTCTCTACTCCATAGGTCCAGCGGCGGTGCTGTTTGTAGATATTTTTTATAGTCTCAAATAAGCTGGGTGCGGTGTTGGCATCCATTGATACCGGGTATGAAAGAGGAATAACATCATACTCCCCGTCGTTAGCCAACATCAAATTCCAATAGATACGCGAATCCTCACTAACCATGTTACGTTGCCAATAATTGACCTCGTAAAGTGCCTGAAAAGGGACGGAATGAGAAGAAAAAGTAGCCATCCTCTCAGGTCTTTCCTGTTGCACCATTTCCCAGAAGGTGGAAGACATGGCCACTACGCGAGAAAGGGCGGGAGCGTCCCAAAGGTTGTTATTAAAAAGCGGTACCGGCTGGAAAGAGCTCTTAAGCGGTCTTTCCGCCGTCATGAAGTGCCAAACAAGACAATTGAAATAATCCGGATAAAGGACAGTGTCAATGTCGAAGTTTGATACTAAGACATGATCATAAGGAATTTGTTCCACGTCCAAAATTTCAGTCCTCACTTTTTCTATCGCGTAAGTAACATTGGAACCCTTACCGGCCATTTCTCCGGGTACATCCTTAGGGTGAGTGGTGGTTAGGAAGTGCGCAAACTTATGGCCGTATTTTTCTTTCATTGCCCCAGCTATCTCTTGGGCTTCTTCCCCAGCCCGCTCTTCGCTGGCCAACACCACGGTCATTTTGAGTTTGTCGTAGCGAGTATTGGCCAGTGAGGCTAAAGTTGAATCAACAACTTCTAAAGGTTCTTTATAAAAAGGAAATACTACTACATGGTGAATATGGGAATATTCAAAACGCTCCAGAAGTTGTTGCCAGTCGAGCGACATGTGGTGGCGCAGGCGCTTCCAGTTGTGCCTGAGGTGGTAAGAAAGAAAAGCTGTCTTTAGTACCCAATAAATAGAAAAGGCAATGATGAAGTAGGCTGCAAAAAACGGCGCGTAGATAGAGGCTACTACGACGCCGATAAGAGTTAACCAAGAAGCGGTACCGGGGAATATCTCCAAGAGGCGGTAAAGTCGTCTGTCGGAACCTTTCAGTTCGGTGGCGCGACCGACATGAAAATCACTTCGGCGAGCGTATGGCAAAAGATGATTTTTTTCCTCCATGATATTTATTTGAGCCGGCTGTCAGACTCGAACTGACGACCTACTCATTACAAGTGAGTTGCTCTACCAACTGAGCTAAGCCGGCTTATTTTGGCCATTCTAACACACCACAGTACAAGTCTACCTGAACGACCTGAGTGTTGATATTAGTATATAAAGCCTTTTTTTTCAATCATTCAGTGATCGTTCATTCCGAGCCTCTTTTTCTTCCGGGGAAAGAGCCGTCTCTTCTTTGTGCTTGGCCACGCTCCGTAAGTGACTGCTTCCGGTGGAGCTAATATTTTTGGCAATCAAGCGGTTATGACGTTTGAGCTTTCGTAGCCGGTCCTCGACGCTCTTTATAATAAATAGCGTAGCGCTAATAACGTGGTGTAAGACGAAGTGAAACAAAAGACGAACCGAGGAAGCGCCTATGTACTTTCGCCATAGGTATTTATCTTTGAAGTGTTCGGACAACTTCAGGTCGAGAGCTCCTCTGACTGATCCTAAGACAACCCGCCTTCCTTTCACTGATTCAGCCTTAAAGAGGAAAAACAGAGTTATCAGCAGAAAGCCGGAAGCCAGCATTAGGTAGAACGCTATAGACATAGAATGGATGATTATAACACAAATAGCGGGGCGCCGAAGGCGCCCCGCTATTTGTGTTATTTAACTGAAAGCCGCTTGAATTCGACGATAGAGACATTCTCGCCAAATTTTTGTACGGCGCCATCAACCATTTCTCCAATGGTAGTATCGGGATTTTTAATAAAAGGTTGCTCCAGAAGTATTTGCTCTTTGAAATAGTTATTCAACTTACCTTCCATTATTTTTTCCTGCATATCGGCCGGCTTATCTTTGATATCTTCCACAAAAACCTCGCGCGCTTTATTGACTCCCTCTTCGCTTACCTCCTCCCGAGAGAGGAACTTAGGATTCTGGGCAGCTACATGCATGGCGATATCTTTAGCCAAAGCCATAAATTCCTCATTTTTAGAAACGAAATCAGTTTCAGACGCAAGCAGCACCATAGCAGCAACTTCACTATTACTGTGTAGGTAGACCCCGACAGTTCCCGCTCCTAGCTCTCGATCCGATTTTTTGTCGGCCGCCTCTTTCCTCTTTTGCTTTAAGATAATAAGAGCTTTCTCCATATCGCCCAGGGCTTCCTCAAGGGCTTTTTTACACTGCATCACTGAGATGCCCGTCTGATCGCGCAAGGCTTTGATGGCTGCTGATGTAATCTCCATAATTTGATTTCAATAATTAAAGAACTTATAACAAAACGTCGGCGATGGACCTGGCCTAATTGCTTTTCGGACGACGAAGGGTGTTGTTGGCAGCGGGAGTAAATTCTTTCTTCCCAGCTTCGTAGGCGGAAGCGATTTCGTTTAGGGCTAGAGAGATGCTGGTTCGCAAAGTGTCGTTAACGACTACCGGATAATTAACATCCTTAGCGTTGTTGTCGGAACTCATGATACCAACGACGGGGATGTTTTTTTGTTTGGCTTCGTTGATGGCCAAGATGTCGTGTCGAGGATCAACCACTACCAGCAAGTCAGGAATGCGAGAAAGGGTGCGGATACCACCAAAGTTGTAGGTTAATTTAGCCAGTTCGCGGTTGATCATAACGCGTTCTTTTTTGGTGTACTTACGTTCCAATTCCCCACTTTCTCCCTGAGCAATAAGTTCAAAAAGGCGATTAAGACGCTTCTGAACCTCGCTCCAGTTGGTAATCATTCCGCCTACCCAGCGATTGGTGACAAAAGGAGCCTCCAGCTTTTCAGCGGTTTCTTTCACCAAGACAGCCGCCTCTTCCTTGGTGCCGACAAATAGGACAGCTTTGCCCTCCTTGGCATAACGGCCTACAACCTCCTTAGCTTCCTCCAATAAAGTAGCTGACTTCTCTAGGTCGAAGACATCATTACCTAGCTTGTTACCAAATAAATAGGGCTTTACTGATGGATGGCGACGGCTCTTTTTAAAGCCGAAATGGCTGCCGGCGGCAAAGAGTCGGTCGATAAGGTTTTGGTTATTGGAAATGGTTGACATAATTAAATTAAAGTCCGCCGATATTAACACATGAAGTCCGAAATCGCAACCTGCCAGACTTGTCCTAGGCGAGGCGTCTGGGGTAGAAAGATATAGAATTACTCTCCTTCCGACGCAGTCTTCATCGCTGCAAAAATATCGTCGAGGCGGCCGGTCATGACCTCCTCAATGTTATGCCAGGATTCTTTGATGCGGTGGTCGGTGATGCGATTTTGCGGAAAGTTGTAGGTGCGGATTTTTTCGCTACGATCACCCGTGCCAATTTGGTTTTTGCGAGTCTCGGCGTGCTTTTTGGCCTCTTCTTCCTCATGCATCATCTCCAGCTTGGCTACCAAGAGAGCCATAGCTCGCTCGCGATTCTTGAGCTGACTGCGCTCAGTTTGACTGCGTACATCAACCCCAGTTGGCTTATGTATCAGTCGCACGGCGGTTTCTACCTTGTTGACGTTTTGACCGCCAGCTCCGCCAGCGTGAGAGTATTCCATCTCAATGTCATTAGGATCGATTTCGAAACTTGGTTTTTTACGAAGTGGCAAGACAGCTACCGAACAAGTTGAGGTGTGGGTACGTCCGGCTTTCTCTGTCACAGGTACTCTTTGCACTCGGTGAACGCCGGTTTCAAAGCGGAGGGAGTCGTAAACATTGGGTCCGATAATTTCAAACGAAGCCTCTTTATAACCTCCTGAAGAAGAGCGAGATTCATCATTTAAAGTTACCGGCCAACCTTGCAACTCGGCATATTTAAGATAGGCCTGAGCTAATTCTTCAGCAAAGAGCGAGGCTTCGTCGCCACCGGCCCCGGCGCGCACCTCAAGTACCACACCATAAGGCTTCGCCTCCTCCTCTTTGGAAGATTCGATGATTTTCTCCATCTCAGTCATCTGTTGCTCTAGCTGTTGTTCGAGCTCAGCTATCTCTTCTTTGGCCATTTCTGCCATTTCAGCATCGCTCTCCGCCAAGGCTTCAGCCTCTCGCAGTTTCTTTAAATAGTCCTCAAACTGCCCCGCCAAGAATTGAGTCTTAGGGTTTTGTTTAAACTCTTCCAGTTTTTCCAAATCGAATTCCATAAGTAATGAAGGAGAAATATACTACAGTATAGGTAGCTAAGCCAAGAAAAGCAAAGAATGACTCAGGTACGAGGCGGGTAAGAAAAAAGACCCGAGGTGAACTTCGTCGTTCAGCGAGGATCTTTTTTCGTAACACAACGAAGTAGATGAGTTATTATTTGCTTTTCTTGCCAGCCTTAGCAGCGCGGGCTTTAAATTTCTCGAGGCGACCGGCAGTGTCCATTACCTTCTCTTGACCGGTGTAGAAAGGATGCGAGGCACTAGAAACGTCAACACGGACTAGGGGGTACTCTTTGCCATCGGTCCATTTGTCGGTCTCGGTGCCTTCTATGGTGACAGTAGAGCCAACCAAAACTCGCTCGCCGTTACTGTTGTCGACGAAGATTACCGGTCGGTAGTTTGTTGGGTGGATATCCTTTTTCAT
>JBBDVD010000004.1:0-4695 GCA_040903565.1 Minisyncoccota bacterium | reverse complement strand
GGGCCCATGGCTCCACCCCAGCCGTAGCGGACGCCTCCTGGAGCGATCGGACAAGAGACCTTTTGAGTTTTGATATCAAAGCCAAGGGTATCGGCCATGACGGTGAATACTGGCACGCTACCCGGTCCCATAGTTGGCTTACCTTGTCTTATCTCATCATAGGTACATTGACCGATATTGGAGCCAAAAGAGGATTCTTGTTCGAGAATAGCGAGAATCAGAGCTGGGGAAACGCCTGTACGACTACCGGCGGTCTTTGCCAGCTGCACAGCTTGAGGGAAAGGTATCTTGCCACTACCTCCAGCCAGCTCAAAGAGAGCTGCGCGTAGTTGCGATGCTGTACGCTGGGTCTCCGCTAGGTGGGCCTGATAGGCTGCTTCTTGCCCCTTGGTTACCTTCAAAATTTGTGTTTTTTCAGCCTCCTTGGCTTCGATGGTTGATTTTTCTTTTTCTTGAAGTTGCTTGTGGCGCGCTTCCTCACTTTGTTTGTCTTCCAGCGAACGTTTTTGTTCGAGAGTGTCGACCTTAATTTCACCTAACACCTGCAGAGATTGGCGTAGTGAGTTATTGATAGTGCGGTAGTCTTCAAAGTCAGCAAAGAATTCGGAAAAATTTTGATTAGTCAACATCAACTCAACCAGTGAGTGGTCGTCGATTTCTTGAGTTTTGCGTAAAAGAGCGGCGACTGACTGTTTTTGTTTCTCCAGGCGACTATCCAGAACTGTTACTACCCCCTCCTTTTCGCCTATCTTGGCGCCAAGATTTTTAATTGAGATAGCCCGAGCTTGAATGGCGAGTTGGGACTTTTTTATCTCGGCTTCAAGAATCGCTACGTCTCTTTCTATGGATTGCCTTTCGGTTTTCTTTTCATCAACCAACTTTTGTTGATCGAGGATTTGCTGGTCTATCTGGCTCAAAAGACCCAGACAGGCCTGCTTCTGTGAGGCGGACGCGGTGGCAGCATTAAGAGCGGTACATTCCGCTACCGTGACCGCGTGAGAAAGATGTGTCGGGACTATTAAGCCGATCAACAACAAAATAAATAAGGGTGCTTGGAGCGACGTCTTCATGCTTTTTATTATAACAAATCCTATATTAGCGTCGAGCGGTTAGCGTTGAGAACAACATTAATACCCTCACATTATTTTTTGAGAAGGTATAAGTTGCTAAGTTACTAGGTTGCCAAGTTGCTAGGTTACTAAGAAAGGGTGCGCCTACGGCGCACACTTTCTCCTGATAACCTAAAAACTAAAACCTCCAACCTTTAACCTTCTTCCTCTTCTTCCTTGCCTTTCTTCTCCACTTCAATGGCTTCCATGTCTAACTCTGGAGCTTCTTCCTCTGGCTCTTCCTTAACTTCAGAGACTACAGCCACGGTTTCTTCAGGGTCATTCTCGGCGGTTAGGCCGCTAGGTAGAGAGATATCTTTAACTCGAATGTGGTCTTCAAAGGTGGCGAGAGAGCTAATATCAATCTCAATCTCATGAGGTAGCTTGCTCGGTTTGCCGGTAACTTCCAGTTCGTGTAGAGCTTTGGTGAGTGAGCCACCAAGCTTGATAGCAGGGGCTTCTCCGACAAAGACTAGTGGTACGCTCACGGTCACGTCTTGACCTTTTTTGATGATATAGAAATCAACATGAGAAACTTTTCCTTTCATGGCGTCGAATGAGACGTCATGAATCAAAACTTCCTTATCTTCTCCCAAGCCGGATAGCACCAATACGCTAGACTCTCCCGCCTCCTTGTAGGCTTTTTCAAAATCACGTTCCTCTATGGAAATCGACGTAGCTTCTTCCTTGGGGCCGTATACCACTGCCGGCACTCGGCCGGATTCACGTAATTTTCTCACTCTCTTGCCCTTCTCGGTACGATTTTGAACTGTCAGTGTGATTGTCATAATCGTATTAGAATATCATATCCTGTTAATTTTCAACAGTTACGAGGCTAGTTGGGGCAAGGCTCGGGTTATAATCAAAAGATGTCAAAACCTTATGATTTTGTCGCCGTCGGCGACATCACTATTGATGCTTTTATCCAACTTTCCAAAAAGGACGCCAGTGTTGTGTGTGATATTAATGGCAAACCTTGCCAACTAATGATGAACTTCGGTGACAAGCTACCTTTTGAAGATGTAACTGTCGTCAATGCTGTAGGTAATAGCCCCAATGCCGCTGTCTCGGCTCACCGCCTGGGATTGCGTACCGCACTGGTTAGTAATTTGGGTCACGACCGCAACGGCAAGGACTGTTTGGATGCTCTAAGACAAGAAGGTGTCTCTACCGAATTCGTTCGGGTGCATGAGAGGAAAAATACCAACTACCATTACGTCCTTCGTTATGGAGCGGAGCGAACCATCCTTATCAAACACGAAATTTTTCCATATAGCTTGCCCGACTTTGGCGTTCCTCCTCGATATTTATATTTTTCCTCCATTGGTGAGGAGGGGGTACCCTTTCATCATGAGATCGCTGCTTACGTTAAAGAACATCCCGAGACCAAGCTCGTGTTTCAACCGGGTACTTTTCAGATTCGCTTAGGATACGAGGAATTAAAAGATCTCTATGAAGTCGTTGATATTTTTTTCTGTAATAAAGAAGAAGCCCAGACTATTCTCAAAACCAAAGAGACGGACCCAATTCTCCTTTTGCGAGACCTCAAAAAATTAGGTCCACGTCTTCCTGTCGTTACCGACGGTCCAAACGGCGCTTATGTCGGGGACGAAGAAGGTGCTACTTGGCACATGCCCATGTATCCCGACCCGGCCGAACCGGTTGATAGAACCGGCGCGGGCGATTCCTTCTCGTCGACCTTTACCGCTGCTATTTCACTCGGCTTTTCACCGGAGCAGGCTTTGGCGTGGGGACCTATTAATTCCATGTCAGTGGTGCAACATATCGGCGCGCAAAAAGGCCTCCTCACTCGAAAAGAATTGGAAACACATTTAAAGAACGCACCTGCCGATTATGTTCCTAAAAAGATAAGTTAACGGATGGTCTAGAAAATGATCCAGAAAAACGGCGAGGCGAAGCCTCGCCGTTTTTCTAACATAGCAATACCTAGATATTTCCAACAACTCCAACTTTTTCTACCTCGCCGTATTAATCGGCGATCAATTGACTGCCAGTTAATCTAAGGTCAAGTATCCATTTTAATGGATAGCAATATGGGACAATAAAATAAGGAAGGGGTCCATTCGAATGGACCCCTAGCGAGGTATTCCTTGATATCGGTCAAGCCCAACTCGACTAGGCATGATGCCTCCCACAGTTAGGATAGTTTCGACAAGATTTAGAATTCCTGAATAAGAAGATTTATTCTGTTTTAAGATGTTAGTAATCTTTATCACGCCACCTTCACCCAAGCGGTGATCTATATTCGAGACGGTTGTGACACTAACACGGAGAGCGTTCGCTATTTGATTGTATGAATAACCCTTCTCCAACAACACAGCTGCTGCCATACGTTTAGCTAGCATTATCCTTATAGATATGGCAGCCAAAAAACGCATGGTCTGTATAATGTCTTCTTCATTTTAACTTAGAAGGAGGGGTTTATGCCGACGGCGTCTGGAGAAAGTTAAGTATAAAAAACGGATTTAACAGCGTCGACGATAGCTTTTTTATCCATACCGTAGTGAGCTGTGAGTTCTTTCGGTTCGCCTGATTGGCCGAATTGGTCGTCTACTCCGATTCTAATTATCTTAATTGGGTGTTTTTCGCTCAATAGCTCCGCTACTGCGCCTCCTAACCCGCCGGCTTTTTGATGTTCTTCAACAGTGACGATAAGGTCATGAGTTTCAGCCAACTCTATGACGGCTTCATGGTCGAGAGGTTTGATAGTGGCACAGTGGAGTACAGTGGCGCCGATACCAGCTTCGTCGAGCTCTTTGGCTGCCATAATAGAATTGTGAAGTAGTGAGCCGGTAGTGATTATTCCGACACTGTGGTTTTTGTGTTCGGTACGCTCCATCATCACTTGTGCTTTACCAATCTCGAAAGGTGAACCAACGCTAGTGACTATGGGCGTGGCCGAGCGACCAAGGCGGATGTAAACTGGCCCTTCGTATTCAGCAGCCCAAAGTACCGCTTTCTTGGCCTCGTGTGTATCAACTGGAGCTATGACTATCATATTCGGCATAACGCGCATGATAGCGATGTCTTCGATGGCTTGGTGAGTAGCGCCGTCTGGACCAACTGATATACCGCTGTGAGCGCCGATTATTTTTACATTTTGGTTGTTGTAAGCGATAGTGGTGCGGATCTGCTCCCAGTTGCGCCCGGGAGAAAACATAGCGTAGGAGGCAATGAACGGTATTTTACCGACGGCTGCCAAGCCCGAAGCCACCGAGGCCATGTTTTGTTCGGCCACGCCCACCTGTATGAAACGTTCCGGAAAAGCTTCAGCGAAAAGATTGGTGCGGGTAGATTCGGTTAGATCGGCCGACAAGGCTACCACTAAGGAATTTTTTTCTCCCGCTTCTTTGAGGCCTTCACCAAAACCATCGCGATTGGGCGCACGTTCAATATCGTTGTCAAAAATTTTTGGGTTTAAGTGTTTAGCAATTTTCATAATTTAATCGTTGTGTGGTGAAGAGACGGTGCCTGAAAGAGTTCGTAGTTTTCGTAATGCTTCTTTCCCCTGCTCACTCTTTTTGACGAAATTTTCCGGACCTTTGCCGGGAGGATTGCCGTGCCA
>JBBDVD010000003.1:0-2039 GCA_040903565.1 Minisyncoccota bacterium | reverse complement strand
GGCTTATTTTGTTATGCTTTCCATGTTAAAGTGAGCGTTCTAACTAGCATGGAAATCAGGAATTTTGGTATCATCGCCCACCCCGGTAGGACGGCAAAGCTGCCTACGGGGCAAGTATTGACCACTACTTTATATGGAAATTAGAAACTTTGGCATTATCGCCCATATTGATCATGGAAAGTCGACGCTGGCCGACCGCATGTTGGAGGTGACCGGCACTGTGGAGCCTCGTAAGATGAAAGAGCAAGTGCTGGATTCGATGGATCTTGAGCGGGAGAGGGGGATTACCATCAAGATGCAGCCAGTTCGCATGGTCCACCGCCTCTTGACATCCTCATCTGCGGCGTTGCAGGACCCCGCTGCCTCAGTCGCCGTATCAGAAAATACGTCTTCTTCGTCATCTTCCCCGCGCCTTGCATCTGAGGCGCTAAGAGGCGGTGGACAACCTGAAGAAGGCAAGGATTACATCTTAAACCTCATCGACACCCCTGGCCACATCGACTTTTCCTATGAAGTTTCTCGCGCGCTTGGTGCTATCGAGGGAGTATTGTTATTAGTTGATTCCACTCAGGGTGTGCAGGCGCAGACTCTCACTACTCTAGAGATGGCGAAAAAACTTGGTTTGGTCATCATACCGGTACTTACCAAAATCGACGTACCTCATTCTCGGCCGACAGAGGTGGGTGAAGAGGTGTGTAAATTGCTTGGTTGCCAAATGGATGATGTCCTCAAGGTGTCGGGAAAGACAGGGGAGGGAGTAAAAGACCTTTTGGATGTTATCTGTGAGCGGGTGCCGGCTCCGCGACTGGCTTTGGCAGGCGCGGTCAGAGGACTTATCTTTGACTTTCAATATTCTAATCATCGGGGCGTTATTATCTACCTGCGCGTCTTTGATGGCGAGATAAAGAAAGGGGATACGTTGCGGTTTGTGGCGGGGAAGCGAAGCTTCCCCGCCTTGGAGGTCGGCATCCTCTCTCCTTCGGAAGTGCCAGCAGCAATGCTTGGTACCGGCGAAATCGGTTATATAGTGACTGGTATCAAAGAACCAGGTGTGGCCAATGTGGGTGACACAATCACTCTCGATAAATCTCCTAGCGAGCCAATTATGGGCTTTACTCGGCCACAACCAGTGGTTTGGGCCAGTGTCTTCCCCGACAGCCAAGACGATTTTACTATTTTACGCCAAGCTCTTGATCGTCTCCGACTCTCCGACTCCTCGCTTTCCTATGAAGAAGAATCTTCCGGCGTACTCGGTCGCGGCTTTCGCTGCGGCTTCCTTGGTATGCTTCACTTAGAAATAGTCACCGAGCGTTTGCGGCGCGAGTTTGACTTAGAAATAATCATTACCTCACCGTCGATTGCTTATGAAATAACCTACGCCGACGGCCGAGTCGAACATATTTATGCCGCTTCGCGTTTTCCTGAATACGGTCAAAATGTAACTATCCGCGAGCCTTGGATTTTGGGGCAAATTATCGCCCCATCTGATTTCATTGGCAACATAATGAATCTTCTACATGACCACGAATCAAGCATCATTGATACTGAGGTTTTTGGTGACGGCCGCGCGCTACTCACTATCGAAATGCCACTGCGCGAATTAATGCGGGGATTTTTCGATAAACTCAAAAATGCTTCAAGTGGCTACGGTTCACTTTCATATGAAATAGCTGAAATGCGTCCGGCTGACGTAGCTCGGCTTGATGTGTTTGTGGCGGAAGAATTGGTGCCAGCCTTTTCTCGAGTGATTGGTACCCGCCGCGTTGAGGCCGACGCTCGTGTTTTGGTAGATAGACTCTACAATACCCTACCGAAGCAACAATTCGTCACCAAAATTCAAACCAAAGCCATGGGGCGATTTATTGCGTCTAAATCAATGTCCGCTATGAGGAAGGATGTGACAGCTAAGCTCTACGGTGGAGACGTGAGTCGTAAAAACAAACTTCTAGATAAACAAAAGAAGGGGAAGAAGAAGATGTTGGAGAGAGGGAGGGTGCAGATACCCCAAGAGGTTTTCATGAAGATGATCAAAGAAGAGT
>JBBDVD010000002.1:0-2070 GCA_040903565.1 Minisyncoccota bacterium | reverse complement strand
GCCGAACCTGGAAAAGGTCTTCTTGACAACCTCATAGATATAGGAAAAGGAGCTGTGGAAGAGGTTGGAAAATTAATTCCTAAAGAAGTAACTGAAACCGTTGAAAAAGGAGTCGAGGCTGTTTTTGTGGGAGTAGATGAACTCAACAAGATTGCAGGTAATCCTATGGCAATGTGGTGGTTGAAGATGATGGGCAGAGGAGGAACGGGTGGGACCCCTCCAGAGAGCCTCGTCGAGGACAATGGCGGCGGTTCGGAACCGGATTTCGTTTGTCCCCCTCGTAGTCAACTAACCCCCGCCTACCTAGACAGCATCACCGATCAATCTTTGTTGCAGAAGTTACTCAAATGTCCTTTGGCTCCACAAACAAATCTGATCGACGGCAGCACTCAATCTGCCACTGCTTTCACTTCCCTATTTAGTGGAGCAGACAATCTGATAAATAGATTCCTGAGAATTTTCCGGCCAAATAGTCAGCCCGTTACTGCCGAGGAAACCGCAGCTGACGTATCTAGGCCAAACGTTATCCTCCCAGTGACCATCACGATAGACGCATCCAGTCAGAGCGTGATACTTTCCCGCGATGACATACACGAAAAGCTTGAAGCAGACATTGACCGCTATTCGAAAGAAACCGACGAATTGGCAGAGATAGTGAGAATCATGGAAGAGACCCCCCTACTGTTTGACGACCAGGGTAACATCATAAACTCCAATGGTCTCTACTCACCGGCCATGGTAAACGGTGAGAAGATACCAACCGACATTGATTACTCCTACCTCTACATGGTCAAATATCTAGACGAGAACGGTAACGAGACTGAGCTCGACCCCAATACCGATTCTCTGCCGGAAAACAACCTTACCCGCTTCTTCAGTCAAGTCTTTAGTGATACATCGACTTTCTCCATTGATGCGGTGCGCAATGTTTCTCGCCAGCTGATTGATCCAGACAAAAAAATCCGGGGGGACGAATATTACAAATATTCTATCAACCTAAACAACGGCACCAAGCGCTCCGTGACGGTACCGCAATATACTTCCGTGCGTTTTATGGAAGAAAGATTCGGTAGTGTTGGATATGAGGGCAATGCCTTGTCTTTGGTGGGAATATCAAGAGAGGTAGCCAGTGACGCTCCGTCATCGCTCTTTACCCAGCTGTCCACCATGATTAAGGACGCAGCCGGCAAATTCATGAATATATTCAACGATCCGAACGACAAAGACCCGGACCAAGCAAAACTTCTACCCCAGTTCGGCGACAAAATACCGACTGCGAGCGATATACACTCCGTGTTTATCTATCCTTCTGCCAACGTTCCTTGCTCGTCGGACTTACCGGACTTCAGCCGCGGATTTATGTATACGGCGGTTATAAACGATCCCGAGGACGCGAATAACTACTACGCAGTCACTGACGGTCGCTGCGGCCATGGTAGTCCGGAGGAGTTGGTAATAGAAACAGCCAGGCATCTATCCGAAAGATACTCGATAGAAGACGTCACCGCTAATAACATAAACGCTAAGACCGCTTTCAGGATAGACTCTGTACTCTTTACTCCAAGCATCACGAAAGTGCCTAAAACCTCAATTAACACAACCCCAGTCGTACCAACAGAACCTGAGGAGCCAACCCCAACAGAACCAAACTTGCCAACTGACGAAACCCCGACTCAAGTCCCTAACATCACCAACGAAGTCGTGTTCGAAGTTAAGGCAGTCGGTAGCGACGGCCGAATACTGGCTGACTGGGTGGAAACCGAAAAAATCACCATTTCTCAAGGCGTACAGGTGTACTTCCGCTGGGATGGCAGCCAATACCAACAGTGTCTTCCCTTCCTGAACGATAACGGTAACTATTCACTTACCAGGAAAAATCGGGCCATGACAACCGGCAATACTGAGGAGGAACAATATAACGTCACCGAGAGAAGTGCTATATATCGCGTGGAGTGTGGTGGACAGAAGAATAGCGAGTTTGGTGTTGACGCCAGAGAAATAGAGGTGATGATGCAATAAAAATGTAAAACAAAAAGAACCCCGGGCAGTTTGCTCGGGGTTCGTTGTTTG
>JBBDVD010000001.1:0-13209 GCA_040903565.1 Minisyncoccota bacterium | reverse complement strand
CACGCGACACGAAAGGGAACAGTGCTTCGGCCAAAGCCGAAGCGGGTGTGGGCAATGTCTATGACGACACTTACGAAATCTTAAAGGCGCACGCTAAGGTTCCTGGCAATGTCCATTTCTACGCCGGCACTTACGAGCAAGCCAAGAAGTTTTTTGATATCGGTTTCTCGGTCTCGTTTACTGGCGTTATTACTTTTGCGAAGGATTATGAAGAGGTGGTTAAAAATGCACCTTTAGACATGATCCATGGTGAGACTGACTGTCCCTACGTCGCGCCCGTGCCATATCGCGGTCAGCGCTGTGAGCCGTGGATGGTCAAGGAAGTTTATAAAAAGATCGCCGAGATTCGCGGCGAAAATGAAGAGAGAGTAAGAGAGCAGTTATTACAGAATGCTAGGAGGCTGTACAAAATCTAATTATCACAGAAAAAGCTTAGGAATAAGCAAATTATAGCGCAGCCAAAAATTGCTTTAGATACTAGGCGCAGGAGGAAAACGGCACGAGTCTTATATGGACATAAGGCAAGTGTTGTCTTTTCGAAAACTGTAACGAAATAGATGAAGTGATTTTTGGCTGCGCTAGTCAAAAATGTGTAAGAGATACTGGTCAATCTTCCGCTGGTCCCAGTCGTAGAAGTGAGCGTTATTGCTCCTCAGGTCGGAAGCCAACTCTTTACCCACAAAGCGCCAGTGCCACGGCTCGAAGACGTAATAAGCGTTGCCTTCAGGGTAGGAGAGGGTGAAGCCGTATTTGTGGGCGTTATCTAGCAGCCACTTGTAAGCCTCGGTGTTTTGGAAACCACTCAATCCGCCCCCAAGGCCGCGAGTGGTGAAGTCGACTGCGGTGCCGAGTTGGTGCTCAGAAAATCCTTGGTCGGCGGAGAAGGTATTGGCCCCAGAGCCGTAAGTGATTGTGTAAGCGCCTTTGAGTTCCGTCTGATATTGAAAAGAGCGGTAGGCAGAAGTCACCCAGAGTTCAACCTCATCAGCCAGCGCCGCCTTCAGCATTGAATTAAAGAAAGGAACCACCTTGCTGTGTAGCTGGTGTTGACGGTCCTCAGAATATTTCCACTCGTTGTCGATCTCCCGAAGAGACTCCGGGACGTAGTGCTCGTTTAGAAAGTAAACCTTTGAATATTTTTGTAGAAGTTCTTTGTCGGTCTTGGAAAGTTTGTCGAGGTCGGAGACTGTACCGGCAATTTTTTTGATCTGACTCTCAAACGCATCGTTGCGGTCGCGCTCTCCGCGCAAATGGTCTTCGGTATCTGCCAATTCTTCAGAGGTTAGCTCTAGTCGTTCGGATAATTCTTTTATAACGTCGTTCTTAACTTTTATCTCCTGCTGATTTATAGCTAACTTTGTTTCAAGTGCCGTTTGATTTTCCTTAGCTTCCAACCGCTCCCACCAGAAATAGCCTTGGCTAGAGACGGCTGCCACAACCAATATACCGACTAAAATAGCTTGACGTTCCAGTCTCATATTCAATCGGGTTAATTGTAGCACGACAAATGAGGGGCCAGACTACACTTCTTGTAAAGTTACTTAAAATGTGCCATAATAAAAATAGGTTGAAACAGGGGTGAGATATCTCTGTGGCCTTAGGACAAGGAGCTCAAGATGAGCAAGTCCAACTTTGTTGTTTGCGTAAATAACGGCACGACAGCCCTCCTACTCGAGGAGGACTTCGGAATTCTCAAGGCCTGTCCTCCTCGAGTCTCTCTTCTACCGGAGCAGGCACTGAGTGCGGGAGTCCACTGGTACGTCTTTATGACGGCCAAACGCCTCTGGCGCGCCAGTGAAGATTTCCTCAGTGCCCCGATTGCGACCGACCGGGACTTTGACTTCCTCATGCGAGAAGCCGGTTGGCAAGCTCGCACGCGAGAGGATTCTTTTTTCGTGCCGTACTCCAACGGCCCCCTCCATTTTAAGGAGGAGAAGAAGTTCATCTTCTCCTTAACCGACCTGCTTTTCCGGGCAGCACGGGTGGAAGTCTGAGCGACTCAATTTGGGCCGCGGTTTCGAAAGAAATCCGCGGCCTTTCGTTTATGTTGAAGCTTTATAAAATTTGTGGTACGGTATCGCGGTTACTCTCGAACGAGTGAAGAGAGCAAACTCGTTTATAAGTGGATGTTTGGCTTTGCGGCCTGACATCTAAAACAATGAATATGACAGAAAACACAATGCCGGCGGTTGAAGCCGAGAACGTGGAATTGGATGGTGCAGACCTCCACAGCTACGAACTCGCTTTCCACATACTTCCAACAGTCGCCGAAGGGGAAGTGAGTCAAGTCTTTGAGTCCATCAAGGACCTTATTAAGAAAGAGAAAGGAGAAATCTTCGATGAAGAAGCTCCGGAACGTTTCGAGCTTGCCTACGAAATATTTAAGAATATCGAAAGCAAGAACCGTAAGTTCAAAAGCGCCTATTTTGGTTGGGTGCGCTTCAAAGCGCTACCGGCTGATGCTGCAGCGCTCAACTCTGAAGTTGGAGGAGACAACTCCATTCTACGACACCTTTTGGTGAAATTGACCAAGGTGGAGGAGGAGAATCCCTTCCGCTTCCATGACGCCCTTCGCGAACAGAAAGTGGTGCAAAACTTCGATGAATCTGATGTTATTGCCGACTCTAAAGAAGTGGCTCCAGCCGACGAAGAAGAGGTAGTAGAAGAGACTTCCAAAGAGGATGTTCCGAATAAGGAGGACAATGTATAATAAAAGTACGTTATCATCTAACTCAATTCTCTTATGAACATTAACAAAGCCATGGTCTTCGGAAACTTGACTCGCGACCCGGAGTTGAAGACCCTGCCTTCCGGCATGAGCGTAGCTTCCTTTGGCATCGCTACTAATCGTGTCTACAATGACCGTGATGGCAAGCGTCAGGAGCAAGTCGAATATCACAATATTGTCGTTTTCGGCAAACAAGCCGAGACCACTTCACAATATTTGAAGAAGGGCTCAAGCGCCTTTATTGAAGGCCGTTTGCAGACCCGTTCTTGGGAACAGGATGGCAACAAACGCTACATGACCGAGATTGTGGCTGACCGAGTGCAGTTTGGTCCACGAAGTAGCGGTGGCGGGGAAGGAGGATATTCAGCACCGGCCGCCAGCGTCAGTCCTGCCGCTAGCAATAATCAGAGTGGAGCACCGAAGTTGCCGGATTATCCGGAGGAAGAGATTAATCCTGAAGACATACCCTTCTAATTTTGACGCAGTAAACATCTGAATAACTTCGTTGCACTTCGGCAAAATATTGTTCGCTGGACTAATACGTCCCACTCACAAAATTTTCCTCGTGCGCCTCGTTCTTCAGCCGTTTCCACGCCTCAAAATAAAATCTCCAAACTCCAAACTCCAATCTCCAATCTAAAAACTTCAAACTGAAAACTAAAAACTAATCAAAATATGGAAACTGAAAAGAAACAAACTCTAAATCATATCGACTACAAAGACATCGCCAGCTTGCGCGCACAGACCAACCCGCACGCTCGTATCTTGTCCCGTAAGCGTACTGGCCTCAAGGCTAGCGCTCAGCGTGATTTGGCTCGCGCCATCAAACGCGCTCGATTTATGGCGTTAGTGCCGTATGTCACCCACTAATTTCTGAACTCAGAAAGACAAAAAGCGGCGGAGCGAAGCTCCGCCGCTTTTTGTCCCTATACCCTTCACCCTAACCCTCTACCCCTAAACTCACGCTTTTTCTATTCTTTCTGAATAACTCCCCGTCTCAGTATTGATAGCAATAACATCACCTTCATTGATAAACATCGGCACCATAATAGTTGCTCCCGTCTCCAGGGTCACTTCTTTTTGGGCGTTAGAGGAGGTGTTACCCTTCACGGCTGGCATAGCTTCTTTTACCTTAAGTTCCACCTTGATAGGGACGTCAACGCCGATTATTTCGTCGTCAAAAATCACCGCGTTCAGTTCACTGCCCGCTTTCATAAACTTAGCCGCTTCTCCCACCAAGTCGCCAGAGAGAGCAACTCGCTCGCTCTTATTGCCGGCCTCATGGAACCAGTATTCACCCTTAGCCTCATAGATAAAAACAATCTGCTTCTTTTCCATATCCGCTTCCTCAACAGTTTCGTTTTGGTGGAATGAATTTTCCACCACGCGGCCACTCTTGAGGCTCTTAAGCTTAGTGACGTTGACCGGCTTGCGCTGTTGCTTGCGGAAAACGTGGTTGGATATAACCAAATAAGGCTCACCGCCCCAGACGATAACTTTTTTGGCCAGGATTTCGTTGTATGATAGAACAGACATGATTTCGGGTTTAATTAAAGCTCGACCAAGATATCTCATTATGCTCGGTTTTACAACTACAGATCAGGTCGGAGAGCTGACAGACGAAGAGATTTTAGCGCGCTCTGTCAGGGAGCCTTGGCTGTTTGCAGTTCTTTTAGAACGCTACCAGGAACCTTTTTTGCGGAAGGCTAAAGGGATAATTCATTCACCCGAAGATGCCGAAGAGATAGTTCAAGACACCTTTACCAAGATTTACTTAAACGCGGCCAAATTTTCACCGGTCGAAGGAGCTTCTTTTTCCTCTTGGGGTTATCGTATCCTGATGAATACCGCTTTCACTCTTTATCAAAAAAGATTGAAAGAAGGGAAGCGATTTGTAAATATCGATCCAGACTTCGAAAAGCTCTTGGGTGAAAGAGGTAACCATAGCGCCTTCGAGGAAGATAGAGATATGGTCGAACGGGTGCTGAAAAAACTCCCTAATCATTTAGCTACCGTACTTCGACTGCACTACCTTGAGCGGTGGAGCCATCAAGATATCGCCAGCCAGAATGATGAAACGGTAAGTACCATCAAGGCTCGAGTTCATCGAGCCAAGGCGGCTTTTAAAAAGGAGTGGCCCGGCAATATTTGACCATGCAACCAAGATTAATTTTGCTAAGTTATAATACCTGAAGGTTATGACAAATCTACATCAAAACATCATGCGGCGTGTCTACTATATTTTCGCGCTCAAAGTAGCGACCCATCCAATTTTTACGCATTCGCTTTTGCTTGGGATAAGTATCTTCGCGCTATCACGAGTCGTCTCCATCCCAAATGTTTTACTGAACCTGATGGAAGTAAAGGTGGGGGAGACAGCGCATTTTTTCTTTAGTGCTTTGCTAAACACCCAAAGCGCCACAATTGTTTGGTTGGCTATAATTACACTAACCACCCTATCTCTTTTGTGGCGACTACTTGGAGGCCACAGCTTCAACCTCGGCAGAAAGACAAAGTGGGCTTAAGAGAAAACAAAAAGAGGCCCGAGCGAAGCTCGGGCCTCTTTTTGTTTTTCAATTAAGCCTCTGCTTCGTCCTGCATGGCTTTGCGGATGTGCTTGAGGATCTCGTCGGACACTTTTTTGTTTTCCCGCAAGAAGGTGCGAGCCGCATCATATCCGCGCCCGAGCTTCACGACCGTAGAGTCGTCACCTCCCGGCGGGGTGTAGGAGTAGGAAGCGCCTGATTTTTCTACCAGCTTATATTTCTCTCCCAGCGCCAAAATCTCTCCCTCGCGACTGATGCCTTCATTATAAATAAGATCAAATTCAGTCGAGCGGAAAGGCGCGGCCACCTTGTTTTTCACCACCTTCACTCGGTGACGGCCGCCCACAACCTCCTCGCCCTTCTTAATCTGAGCAATGCGCCGGATATCAAGTCGCACGGAGGTGTAGAACTTAAGTGCTTTTCCGCCTGGAGTAGTTTCAGGATTACCAAACATCACACCAATCTGCATACGGATCTGATTGATGAAGATGATCACCGTCTTAGACTTAGCTACCACGGCCGTTAGTTTTCGAAGCGCCTGACTCATCAATCTGGCTTGCTTACCGACATGGTGCGCTCCCATCTCGCCTTCAATTTCATCTCGTGGAGTAAGAGCCGCTACGGAGTCGATAACGATTACGTCTATCTTTCCGCTCCGTACCAAGCTCTCGACAATCTCCAGTGCTTGCTCCCCGTTGTCGGGCTGCGAGATAAGCAACTCCTCAAGCTTGACGCCAAGTTTTTTGGCATACTCAGGATCAAGGGCGTGTTCAGCGTCAATAAAGGCACAAATCCCGTCAGTTTTCTGGGCTTCAGCTATAGCATGCAGGGCAAGAGTGGTCTTACCGGAACTCTCCGGACCGTATATTTCTATGATGCGTCCGCGAGGCAAGCCACCGATACCTAAAGCGGCGTCAAGCCCGAGGGAACCTGTCGGCACGACGTCGATATCAACTCGCTGGCCTTCACCAAAAGTCATAATAGCCTCATCGCCAAACTTTGTCTTGATGGCGCGTAAAGTTTCTATAATACTGTCGCCACCCTTTCTTTCGCTACTATCGTCGCTTTTTGCAGACACCTTCTTTTTAGTCGTCTTTTTTGTTGCCATATGACTTAAAATTATACCAATTCTGAATTAAAGCGCTATGTGCTGGTCTCGTTGCTTGTTCACTTCTTCACCAAGTCCGTTCGCTCGCTATAGACAATCGGTCTTTCTAAATGCACCTGTCGACCGTAGCGATCGACAGCGTCGATGCTGACGGTCGAATAACCGTTCTCCAATACGATACTCTCAGAGAATACCCCTGACTGGTCGGTCGTTATAGCGCGACCATTTAAATATAGAGCGGTCACATTTTTAGCTTCGCCTGCGATAGTGACAACTCGCTCATTTTGCACTGTCTGCAGTCCGTCCACGAGCGCTACCTCCGGCCCAATTATCAAGTAGCGCGCCTGCCAACCGAAGTAGGCCAGGGCGCCAAAAAGCACTGCCGCTACCAGAATCAGACGAAACATTTTTTGTAGTAGGAAAGGTTGTGATTTGATAGGTGACATATATTTAGAATCTCTCTTCGCTACTTCCGCCGTCGGTCTCCGCGACGATTTCTCTCGGCTTCGATCCGTCTTGCGGCCCGATGACGCCGCGCTCTTCAAGGATGTCCATCAGTCGGGCGGCTCTGGAGTAACCGATGCGGAGCTTGCGCTGGAGATACGAAGTTGAAGCTTTTCCAGCCTCAATAACTGCTTGCTTGGCTTCTTCGAACAGGTCGTCATCATCATCGCTTCCCATCGACCCGAAGGCGCTTTCCGCGCCGGTACCGCCGACGTTCTCGAGGTCGATGGAGTCGAGGTCGATTTCACCGCTCTGGCTCTTTAGATAATCCACTACGTTATGTAGTTCTTCTTCGGAGATGAAAGCTGATTGCAAGCGAATAGGTTTCGATAGCTCGCCCGAAAGAAAGAGCATGTCTCCCGCTCCGAGGAGCTTCTCGGCGCCTATCTGGTCGAGGATGGTACGGGAGTCTATTTGGGAAGCAACTTGGAGCGCGATACGGCTAGGAATGTTGGCTTTGATGAGACCGGTGATGACGTTGACGCTTGGGCGTTGAGTAGAAAGGACTAGGTGAATACCGACTGCACGACTCATCTGTGCCAGGCGCACGATACTTGCTTCCAGCTCTCTTGGATAACTTGACATCAAGTCAGCCAACTCATCGATAAAGATGAGGATATATGGCATCGGTTCGGGCAAGGCCTCTTTCTCAGAATCCTTCGAACCACGTTTGATAAACTCGGCCTTCGCGGGTTTGTATAGCTTGCTGTGATACGAGTCAATGTCGCGCGCCCTTTCAGCTTGGAGAATGTCGTAGCGTCTTTCCATTTCCTTAATAGCCCATTTCAAGGAAAGGATAGCTTTCTTTGAATCAGTGATAACGGGGGTGAGAAGGTGTGGAATACCGTTGTATAGAGTGAGCTCCACCCGTTTTGGGTCGATCATGATAAAGCGCAATTGTTCAGGGCTATTGCGGAAAAGCAATGAAGTAACAAGCGCGTGGATGGTCGCTGACTTACCAGAGCCGGTGGTGCCGGCGATAAGGGCGTGCGGCATCTTGGCGACGTTAGCAAAGTGCGGCACGCCGGTGATATCGCGTCCAAGCGCCACCAGTAGCGGCTTCGGCGAGTCGGCGTATTCAGCCGAAGAAAGTAGGGTGGCCAAGCCGACAGTTGCTTTCTGAGTGTTCGGCACCTCGATACCAACGAGCGACTTGCCGGGGATAGGAGCTTCGATGCGGATAGGCGAGGCGGCTAGCGCCAACTCCAGGTTGTTTTGGAGGCCAACAATTTTTGAGATGCGTACACCCTCGGCCGGCTTTAGAGCAAAACGAGTCACGGACGGGCCGATAGACACTTCGTCCATCTCGACCTCAATTCCGAAGTTTTTCAGGGTTCTTTTAATAATATTGGCGTTAGCCTTGACGTCGCCACTTTTTGACTTGCCTCGGTCTTTGGAAAGGAGTGAAAGAGGCGGCGGATCGTAGGGTCCTTCGAAAGCCGAAACACTCATATTTCCGCCCATAGCGGAAAGTGCCCGCTCGCTTATTTTCATAGGCTGTTCTTTTATTGGTCTCTCTTCGGCATTGTCGCTCTGATCCAGATCCTCATCGGAAGCATCTTTGCCACCAACCTTGATAGACATATTAAAGTCATCATCAAGTTCAGAGTCTTCAATTTCACCTTTTCTCAAGATTGAAGGCTTCCGGAAGCCAATATCAAAAATAAGGAAAAGACCAACTAAGCTGAACGCCCCAAACAAAATTCCAGCAGTCAAAGAATCAAAAAGCATAGAAAGCGGGTAGGCAAGAGCGTAGCCAGCCCAGCCGCCTAAACCTTCTTTGAACAATTCTAGTCCACCGAGTGCCGAAAGGAAGATAAGAGCGATACCGATAAGCTTAGAGACACTCACTCTTTCGTCCTGCTTTGGCTTCAATAAAGCGAAAACATAAAAAGCACAAACCATAGGAGCGATATAAGCGCCGCCACCCAGTAGCAGCTCAAGCGCACGCTTCGTCCACTCACCGGCCAAGCCGGCTGTCCCAGCTAAAGATAGGGCAAAATAAACCGCTAGAACCACCAACGCCACAGCGACAATGGCTTGTTTAGTGTGTGGAGACAGGTCATCAAAAAAAGCCGTCTTTTCCTTTACCTCCTGCTTCTTCTTACGTCCCATATTCAAAAATTCCGAAAAAATTCATAACCATCACTCCTAAATAATATCACGCTAAGGGCGCTATTGGCTGTGGAGAGCTCAAAAGGACGGCTAAAGGTCATTGACGAGGCACCTTAAAAGACTATACTGTCTCTAACGGTCCAATAGAATTCTAAAAGACAAGCAATAAGACAATCTTATGGATACAAAAGACATCATAAAGGCCACCGAGTCGACCCGACGCCTTGTCCAAGATGATACCTACTATAGGTTTATTTTTAAAAAGACAGAGAAGGTCGTCTCGGTCATTTTCTATGTCTCTAACAACATTGAGACAAGTAAAAAGACTGAAAGAGTCATGGAGGACATCTTAGAGACAGCTCAAGGGGTTCATAATTCTGTCATCGCCACCTTGTCTGTCAGAGCTCACTTATCCGAAGAAACTTTGCGCGATTTTGCCCATTCTCTCATCGCCCTTGATAGTAAACTCAGGGTCGCCACCACTCTCCGATTAGTTTCCGAAGAAGTACTGCACGTGTTGGTAACCGAAATAGATGGCATACTTCGCGGTCTCAATAAATACTTGATAAACACCACTGCCTTCGACGATCTCGACTATAAGGTCGCGTCAGACGCTCCCCAAGCCGTCAACCGTCCAAAGCCTCGTGAACAAAAAGAAAGAGAGGGAAGGGGAGAGCCAGAGACAACTTCTGCCGGCTCCGACCTCGATCGGCGCGAGCGCATCAAGGTTGTCTTGAGTGCCAAGGGCGAAGCTACAATAAAGGACATTGGAGACATAATCAGCGACGTGAGCTCAAAGACAATTCAAAGAGAGTTAAATGCAATGATAGGGGACAATTTGGTTAAAAGACAAGGAGAACGTCGTTGGTCTAAATATTCTTTGATTTAAGTTGATTTTAATCTAGGACATTTATTCTTAATTATAGTTAGCTACTTCAGGGTCCAAGTTTGTCCGTTACGTAACCCTACGTTACTGTCCTTTTAAAATAATCACCAAGATTAGCCATATTTTGACGAAACATCCTTTCTATCCTCTGGTTTTTAGAGACGTAAGGAGAGTGTTGGCCGCACGTCTTCAGGGTGAGTGGAGGATAGCGATTTTATTGACTATTATAGCGATAAAACGTATGCTCTAACGGTTTCTGTTTCGATACCCTAAGTATCATTTAATTAAAGTCAGCGTTTGAAATTCAGTTTCCAACCCTAGCTCAAATTAAATTGATAAAAGGTTTTCCACAGACAATCAAGCCGGTATCGTTATATTAATGTAATAATACTTGCGATGTGCTCTTGCACGCTTTTTTCATAAAGGGCAAGGCATGTGTTACTTGACAATTAAGCCAGCACTAACTTTGCTCTTGTTACTATTGAGGTATGTATTACTTCTACGTAATAGAGAATGAAGAAGGTGAACTATACTTTGGTTCGACAGATGATTTACGGCGACGCTTTAGCGAGCATCAGCGTAGTAAGTCCCTTTCCACCAGAGGACACCAATGGACACTCATTTATTATGAGGCGTACAAAAGTGAGTTCGATGCTCGCCGCCGAGAAATGCAAATAAAATTGCATGGACAGGCTAAGCGTCAACTCAAAGATCGCATCCGCGATTGTCGCCGTAAATGAGAGCAAAGTTAGTGCTGGCTAAAATATCTCCCGACTAACTGATTGTTCTGTTTTTTTATCCCGCACCATTTTGGGCGAAGCACGCGCCGAATAGGCAGATGTAGTGCGAGCCCGTAACAAAAAATGGTGCTGGGATTTCTGCGACTCTGAAATTCCTTCTTCTCTATCACCGGACCGCACATTATGGCGTCGATGCCAGTGTGATCGCGTTTGGCAGTTTGCTCACCTCATATATATATGTATGAGGTGCTCAGTCTGCCAGACACGCATCGCGATGTGTATCTGGCATATTCTCAATCCGACCTAAAATCCGGATTGATAATATGAATTAATTCATATTATTAGTATTACTAAATCGAAACTTCGTTTAATCCACGAAGTTTCGTAACAAACTTTATAAAGTTATTATGACTACAACCCAAAATATTGTTGCTAAAGCCGCTGTGGCTTTCGTTGCAATAGCAATGGCTTTCACCTTGGTGGCTCCGTCTGCTAAGGCTCAAGATGTCTCTTCGATGACTCTTGAACAGCTTATTGCTCTAGTAAACCAGCTTCAGGCTCAGCTTTCTGGCCAGACTGGTACTGCAGGTTCTTGCTCAGTTACCTTCACCCGTTCTCTTGGACAGGGTTCAACCGGTGCTGATGTAATGGCTTTGCAAAAATTCCTTAACGGTTCTGCTGACACTCAGGTAGCAGTTTCTGGTGCTGGTGCTCCTGGCACGGAGACTAGCTTCTACGGTCCTTTGACCGCTGCTGCTGTAAGTAAGTTCCAAGTTAAGTACAGTGGAGAGGTCCTAGTACCAGTTGGTCTTTCAATGCCAACAGGTTACTTCGGTCCATCTTCAATGGCTAAGGCCAACGCTCTTTGCGCCGCTGGCGGTTCAACTGGTGGAGACACTGGTGGAGACACTGGTGGTTCAACTGGTGATCTAAAGGGTGGCGCTGGTACTATCTCTGTAACTACTTGGTCTTCTGATGTAGAAAATGAAGTTGCTACTGGTGACTCTGAGAACGTTCTCGGTTTCCGTGTGGAGGCTGATGGTTCTGACATTGAGGCGACCAACATGAAGATCTCTGTTGCTCATACAGCTGTTACATCTAGTTCCAACCGTCTAGAGCGCTACTTCGATTCATTCGATGTAGTAATGGAAGGTAAGGTTGTTGCTTCTGTAGATGCTGACGACTTCAACCGTGACTCTGCTGGAAATTATTCTACAACTGTCTCTCTTAAGGACGCTATCGTTCGTGAGGATGACAAGAATACTTTCTATGTAGTTGCTCACGCTCGCACATCTATCGACAGTAATGACGCTGGTTCAAGTAACGCTACATGGGCATTTACTGCTGACAACTTACGTTACGTAGACGCTCAGGGTGCTATCATCTCTGAAACTCTATCTTCACCTGTCATCACCAACTCTGGTGTATACGTAATCAAGTTGGCTGCTTCTGGCGAGGTTAAGGCTCGAATCTCTTTGAGTCCTTCCAACCCAGATGTAGCTAATGTCAAGGTATCTTCTACCACTGCTGGCGAGCTCGTAACTCTTCTTGAGTTCCGCGTCAAGGCTGAAGGTACTGACATGAGCTTCGATACTATCAACTTCACTATTGCTAGCAGTGGTACTGCTGTAGGTATAAGTACAATGGTATCTGAGTTCCGACTTATGCGTGGTTCTACCCAGCTAGACTCTGAGACTGCTACCACCAACGCTGCTCTCGCTTTCTCTCTCGACGACACGGAAAATGTTGATCAAGATGAGACTGTGACCTACAAGTTGGTTGCTAAGATGAACAAGAATACCTTCATCGGTGATTCTCTTACAGCTAGTTTCGCTAGTATCGTAATTGAGGATGCTAACGGTGATACTGTTTCTACCGTCAGTGGTGGTGCTGTGGGTAACGCCCAGACCTTCCGTGGTGATGGCTTGTTCGCTAAGATCAACTCTACTTCAGCTAACCTGCTCAACACTGGAGGTACTTCTCCTCAGCAGTACGGTGAGTTCGTATTTACGATCGACATCACAGCTGATGGAGATGACTTCTATGTCTCTTCTACCACTGGTGCTACCGTTCTAGACTTCGATATCTTGAACGCTGGCGACAATTCTGTGTACGCAAGCGAAGCTAACACCGCATCTTCAACCATAACCGTTTCTTCAAACGCTAACGTTGTTGCTAACGAGTTCGTAGTCTACGATGGTGAAACTAAGCAATTCGTTTACACTATTACTATGACTCCAGGTGCTGTTAACGGAGGTTACCGTGCGGTTCTTGAAGACCTTGCATACGGCACATCAGTTGCTGCTATCCAAGCTTCAAGTCTAACCTTCGTTCCTTCATCTAGCTTCTCTACTGGTACTGTAACTATCGTTCAGTAACCTCTAGTGAGTTAGTTTAGAACTTAAAGATTTCTTCGAAATCAATAAGAACTAACTAGGTCAAAGAAAGATTCCAAGGTTAATCAGTAATTTAGTTCAAAGATTTACCGCAAGGTTCATCAAGGATTAGAAAAAAGGTCAACCAAGGAAAAAACAAAAGCCCCTTTGGCACCCGCCATCGGGGCTTTTGTTGTACCTGGTTGT